>JBEKFN010000032.1:0-18455 GCA_050013295.1 Terriglobales bacterium | reverse complement strand
TCTGCGTAATGTGCTGTGCGATGCGGAAAACGTTGCGATCATAGCGCCGTACTAATTCTTCAAACGCTTGATCGTCGCCGCGCTTGGCCCGCCGGACCAGCGCCATTTCGTCGCTGACCGGTCGCTCTATGTTGGGTTGGATGGTGCTCATTGATAACTTGATGCAGATTTTTCCGACCGCGCGATTCAATCCGCAGTGCTATTGTACTTGCTGGCCGTGGTTTTCGGTGTGTTGTTTAGAAGCGCGCTTGACTACGATGGAGGGACGGGCGTCCTCGCCCGTCCGGCCGGGCGGGGACGCCCGGCCCTCCACGACCGAAAAGTCTCACGTAACCAGAAGGGCAAGTACTAAGGTGTCCCGTGAACGCCTGCAAGCGGCCCTATAATCAGAGGTTAGAAGGTTACTCCATTTCTCCCCCCAAAGAGGTCTACCTCGGAGCACGCATGAAGGAGCACGGTTGGATTGAACCCATTGTGGAACGCGTGGTAGGCCAGGCGTTGGATAGCCATGCGGCCCAACTACGCACCGAGATTGTCCGCCGGGTGATGGAGGAGATCGTAGCCACACCCACCACCGACAATGCTCCTCCCGCCTCCGGCGCGGCAGATCTGGCGCGCGCCGTCGCCGAAATTCAGTTGGGCGCCTCACAACGGGAGATTCTGCGCGCGTTGCTCGATACCAGCGCCCGCTACGCGGCCCGAGTCGCGCTCTTTGTCGTAAAGGGCAGCCATGCCACCGGATGGCAGGCACGTGGCTTCGCCAACAACGATGCGATGAAGGATTTCGCGCTCGACGAAAACGCTCCCGCCGTCGTTAGTGTGATCGGCCGTGCCAACGGTGATCGCGCCCTGGCGAGCGTGCCGGTTGCCGACCTCGACCCGCGTTTCCTCGAGGTAGTCGGAACGCCAGCCAGCGGAGAAGTCTGGATTTTCCCCTTGATGTTGAAAGACAAAGTTGCCGCGCTGGTCTACGCCGACAGTGGAACCCCTGCGGCGGGTTTGCTCGACGCCGGCTCGCTCGAACTGCTCGTGCTTTCTACCAGCGCATGGCTTGAGGTCAATTCGCTGCGCAAGCAAGCGCAGAAGGAACCGTCCGCGGCGCACGCCGACAGTCATCATTTGGAGAGTCATGGCATCCCGGCGGCCGAGGCGCCGTCATCGGCTGCGAACACTGTGGCGCAGTTCAACGATCCCTTCGCCTCTCATGCTCCTGGCTACGCCATGGCGGCAGCGGCGTCAGCGGGCGAAGCCTCGGCGTCAGTCACCGCCGTAGTTGAGGCTCCAATTCCAATTCCCATTCCAATTCCAACGACGGCCGCCGAGGGCGTGACCGCCGAAGCCCAAAGCGCGCTCGCCGAAGTCCAGACCGAAGTCCAGAACGAAGTCCGGTCTGCGGTCGCTGAAATGGAGCCTGCGCTGGCCGAGCCGCTGCCGGTCGGCCATGCGGAGACCGAGACAACTCCCGACCCGTCGCCGGTTTCCTCGATCGCGCCCGACGATCAGGGCGTTCACCGCAAGGCCGAACGTTTTGCCCGCCTGCTGGTCGACGAGATCAAACTCTATAATCAGGTCAAGGTCGCCGAAGGCCGGAAAAATAAGGATCTCTACGACCGTCTGAAAGAAGCGATCGAGAAAAGCCGTGGCACGTACCAGAAGCGTTACGGCAACACCGTTGCCGCTTCCGGCAATTACTTTCAACATGAAATAATAAGAAGTCTCGCAGAAGACGACCCTTCCATCATGGGTGCCAACTTTCGGCAGTAGGTAGGTTTGAGTGCGCCGTTTTGCAGTCCTGGTTCTTGCTGGAATTTTCTCCCTGCTCTGGCTCGGCTTTTTGCCGCCCGCAGCTGCCCAGTCCCAATCGTCTACTCCACCTGACAACGCCCCAGCCAAGAGCACGCCCGCTCAGCGCACGCCGTCAAAAAACACGGCGGCAAAAAACACGCCGGTAAGAAAGAAGCCCGCCGCTTCCACCAGCACCCGCACTAACACGACTAGGAAAAAGCGTAAGACCATCTCTCCGCGCGTGCGCCGCGTGCGCCGCGCTTTTGTCGCCTCCGCCAGTCTTCGTATCATGGCGCAGCAGTTGTTGCAGGATCGTACTCCCACCGCCTATGCCGGAGTCGAAGCCTACGCGCGCCGTCACGCCAAGGAGGATGCCGATGCCGATGCCGGAGCGCTAGCCTGGCTCGTCGTCGGCTACGCCCGCACGCTCGATCACGACTACGCCAAAGCCATCGACCCGCTCAACCGGGCCAAGGCCGGAGCCAGCGAACTAGGAGACTACGTTGCCTACTACCTCGGCGACGCCTACCTGAAAACCGCGCACAATGCCGAAGCGCTCTCCACGCTTGCCGATTTCAGCAAGAACTTTCCCGATTCACTCCTCATCCGCGATGCCCACCTCGTCTATGCGACCGCGTTGCTGGAGGAAGGCCGAGCGCCGGAGGCCGCGGCTCTGCTCGCAAAAGACCGTGCTCCGGTGCGCAGCGATATTGAACTGGCGATAGGGCGGGCCTACGAGGCGGCGGGCGATAATCGGAAGGCGGAGGGCGCCTTCCGCAATCTCTACTTCAACCTCCCCAACAGTTTCGAAGCGGAAATGGCGGGAACGGAATTGCGCAAGCTCGGAATCTCCGGTTCCATCGCCGAGTGCCTCACCCGCGCCGATCTGTTGTTCAAAGCCAAGCACTACAGCGACGCGGCCCACGATTACCGCGAGCTTATTAATGAAAACCAACTCAGTCCCGAGGAGCGTTCGCAAGTGCAGCTGGCGCTGGCGGGAGCGCTCGAAAAAAGCGGCGGCAGCCACGATGCGCGCCAGATTCTGCTTGCCATGGGAGTGCAGACCGCCGACACCGAAGCCCAGCGCCTCTACCTGCTGAGTGAGACCGCGCGTTCCACTAGCGATGAGGAAGCCGTGCAGCGAACCCTCAACGAATTGCGGCAGTTTGGTCCGGCCAGTCCGTGGCTCGAACAAGCGTTGTTTTCGGCCGGCAACATGTATCTGCTGAAGCGCGATTATGACCGCGCCATCGATTACTTCCGCGAGTTGCAGCAGCGCTTTCCGAATGGGGCGCGCGCATCCTACGCGCACTGGAAGGCTACATGGCTGGCCTTCCGGCAAAGCCGAAACGATGAGGCGCGGCAAGGTTTTGAAAATCAAATCGCGCTCTATCCCAATTCCGCGGAAATTCCCGCCGCCCTCTACTGGCGTGCGCGTCTCGCCGAAGAAGAAGGCAACCCGGCGATGGCGCGGGCCTTTTATCAGAAACTCTCCGACCGCTTTCACAACTACTATTACGCGGAATTCGGCCGGCAGCGCCTGAAAGGCTTGCCGAGCGGAGGCGCCGTGTCGCAAGCAAGCCCAACCGAACCTCCGCCGCACTACGCGCTGCTCGATCGCGTTCCTTCGCTGTCAACCTCCGGAAAAATTACCGCCACCGACCCTCCCGACGACAACCTGCGCGTCGCCCGAGCGCGTCTGCTCTCAAACGGAGGCCTCGCGGATATGGCAGTGCGCGAGTTGCAGGCCGCCGCCAGCCAGGAGGGTGGAAGCTGGGCGCCGCCCGAAATGGCCCGCGTCTATCAGGACGGCGGCCGCTACGATCGCGGCATCGAAATCATGAAGCGCTCGACCCCCAACTATTTCGCCGTCGACATTCCCGATCTGCCGCGCCCCTACTGGGAAGCGCTTTTTCCCAAGGCCTTCTGGCCCGATCTGCGAAAATATTCCGTGCTCAACGGACTCGACCCCTATCTGGTAGCATCGCTAATCCGCCAGGAATCCGAATTTAATGCGCTGGCTCTCTCCCGCGCCAACGCCGTCGGCCTGATGCAGCTTTTGCCAAAGACCGGCAAGACCGTAGCCAAGCAAGTCAAGCTCAAGGGATACAGCGCGCCGCAACTGTACACGCCAGCCGTAAACCTCGAACTCGGCACGCGCTACTTCAAAGATATGGTCGACAAATACAATGGACAGTTCGAATATGCCCTAGCCGCCTACAATGCCGGCAGCGACCGCGTAGGAGACTGGTTGGGACAAGGCCACTACCGCGATCCGCAAGAGTTCGTCGAGTCCATCCCCTTCACCGAGACCCGAGAATACGTGCAAGCCATTTTGCGGAACGCGAATGTGTACCGGCAGCTCTACGGAACGCCGTAGCCGTTGCCTAGACCGGAAACCTTAATGAATTTGTCATCCTGAGCGAAGCGAAGGACCTGCTTTCTGCCAGACGATGATGCTCAGACGGTGACCACAGACCGTTGCCGAGCTGCGCTCGGCTTGGACCGGCGAGGGCGCCCGTCCCTACACGATCAAGACCTACGCCGACTGCTGGCTGGGCGACTTGGTAAACACGATCTCAAACACCAGCAGCCCCGCTCCCACCACAATGGCGCTGTCGGCCACATTGAACGCCGGCCACTGGTGCGGCCCTATATAGAAGAGGAGAAAATCGACCACGTGCCGGCTGATGAGGCGGTCCCATAAATTGCCGATCGCGCCGCCCAGAATCAACGACAGTCCGATTCCCGTCGAGGTCAAGCTGTGGCTGTTTTTCCAGAGCAGCGCGGAGACAATCAGCAGCGCAATCACAGAAAACAAAATCAGCAGGCCGACTTTCCATCCCGAGGGAGAATCCGCAAAAATACCAAACGCAGCCCCCGGGTTCTCGGCGTGGATGATGCGAAAAAATCCGGGAATGACCGGGATGCTGTCATGCAAGGAAAGCCGGTGCGCGATCGTCCACTTGGTGACGCGATCGAGAGCGACAACGAACAACGCGATCAGGAAATGATATTTGCGCATGGGCCGAAAAACTTCTTCATCTAGAAGCTATCTCATAAATAGGTTTGGGTAGGGCGCGGCTTCAGCCGTGCCGCCCCGAGCCAATAATGACACGGGCTTTAGCCCCTGAGGGATACCCAGTTTACTTCAACGGTTCATTGTGAGATCGCTTCCATTTACCTATAGCTTATCGCGTTTGTGCAAGCCCCGGTCACCCCCCGCCAATTTCCCCGCCGATCTCTCGGATCACAGAGCTGCAGCGCTCGCACACGGTCGGATAATTCTTGTCTTCACCCACGCGTGTCGAGAAATTCCAACAGCGCTCGCACTTCAGCCCCGGAGCTTTGCCGACCTGCACCACAACCGGCGAGTCTCCATTCCCCGATCCTTTTTTCACTTCGACGGCGGAGACGATGAAGAAGTACCGCAAATCATTCTTAAAGCGTTCCAGCACCGAGAACACCGGATCAAGCGCAGTCAGCGTGACCTGCGCCTGCAAATTGCCTCCGATCAGTTTCTGGTTGCGCGCGTCTTCCAACGCTTTCAGCACCGTTTCGCGCACGGCCAGCACCGTCTTCCAGTCGTCAGCTTGCCTAGGGTCAGGGGCGGTCGCAACTTCGTTCGCGCCCAGCAGGTCGCCCGCCGTGGGGAAGGTCGTCAGATGCACGCTCTCCAGTCTTCCTGCGATCGGCGGCAAATACCGCCAGACTTCTTCGCAAGTAAAGCTCATGATCGGCGCCAGCAACCGCACCAGCGCTTCGCCGATACGCCAGATCGCAGTTTGCGCAGCCCGGCGCGACACCGATTTGCGCGCCGAAGTGTAGAGCCGGTCCTTCAACACGTCGAAATAGAAAGCGCTCAGTTCCACGCCGCAGAAATTGTTGATGCGGTGATAGATCTTGTGGAACGCGAACTCTTCATACGAGCGCTGCACTTCCGCCGATACTTCCACCGCCTGCCGCAGCATGTATTGATCAAGCGGCTGCAGCTCGTCGAACGCGACTGCATCCTTTATGGGATCGAATCCATCGAGATTTCCAAGAATGAACCGGAACGTGTTGCGAATCTTCTTGTAGTTTTCGCCCACGCGCTGCATCAGTGCTTCGGAGCCCACCACATCTTCCCGGAAGTCCACGGAAGCAGTCCAGAGGCGCACGATCTCCCCGCCCAGGCGGCTGGCGATGTCAACCGGGTCCACGTCGTTGCCCCGCGACTTTGACATGGCCTGCCCTTTTTCGTCGAGCGTCCAGCCGGGCGTGACCACGCCGCGATACGGAGGCGTGCCGCGCGCACCCATGGCGCAGAGCAGCGAAGACTGGAACCATCCGCGGTACTGATCGCCGCCTTCAAGGTAGAGATCGGAGGGCCAAGGATATTCGGGCTCGGCCGCGATCAGCGCCAGATAGCTGGCGCCCGATTCCAGCCAGACGTCGAAGATGTCGGTTTCCTTTTCGAACTTCGCGCCGCCGCAATGCGGGCATTTTGTTCCGTCGGGAACAATGGTGTCGGACTCGGACGTAAACCAGGCATCGGCGCCCGAGCGGGCGAATAGCTCGACGACCTTGCGATTGATGGCATGGTCGTTAAGCGGCTTGCCGCAGCCTTCGCAGAGAAACACGGCGATCGGGACGCCCCATACACGCTGGCGCGAGATGCACCAGTCGGGTCGGGTTTGAATCATGTTGGAGAGGCGCTCTTCGCCCCACGCCGGATCCCATTTGACTTTCTTGATCTCGCTGAGCGTGCGTGCGCGCAGCGTCTCTTCCTTCGACTGGCCGCCCGGCATGGGCGTTTCCATGGAAATAAACCACTGCTCGGTGGCGCGGAAGATCACGGGATTGTGGCAGCGCCAGCAGTGGGGATAGGAGTGCTCGGTTTTTTCCGTGTGCAGCAGAGCGCCGCGACTTTTCACCAGATCGATGATGGGCTGATTGGCGTCCCAAACGCGCTTGCCGTCATATTCGGGCAGGCCATTGCGGAGGATGCCTTTTTCGTCGACGTTACTGGTGGCATCGAGCCCATACTTAACGCCGGTGGCGAAGTCTTCGGCACCGTGCGAGGGGGCGGTGTGGACGACGCCCGTGCCGGTGTCCATAGTGACGTAGTCGGCGAGCACGCCGAGAACCTTGCGGTCGAGGAAAGGATGCTGGAAGTTCAGGCGCTCGAGTTTGCGTCCGGGGAAGTGGGCGAGCTCGCGCGGGTTGGCGAGGCCGCATTTCTCGGCGGCATCTTTGGCGAGCTTGGAGGCAACGATGTAGACCCCGCCGCCGGATTCCAGAGCTACATATTCCTCGTTGGGATGGAAAGCCACGGCCATGGAGGCAGGAAGCGTCCAGGGAGTGGTGGTCCAGATGATGGTGAAAAGTTTCTTGCCGGCTAGCGAGGCGTCGAGTTGCGCGGGATCGTCGAGCAGCGCGTATCTCACCCAAACAGTCGAACTGGTGTGGTTTTCGTATTCGACTTCGGCTTCGGCAAGCGCGGTCTCGTCGTGCATGCACCAGTAGACAGCGCGGAGGCCCTTGTACACGAACCCGTTTTCGTAGAAAGAAAAGAAAGTCGAGAGCACGACCGACTCGTACTGCGGCGTCATCGTGGCGTAAGGCTTGTCGAAGCGGCCAAAGACGCCGATGCGCTTGAACTGCTGCCGCTGCAGGTCGAGGAATTTCTGCGCGTATTTGCGGCACTCGGCACGGACGTCGGTTGGGCGCATCTGAAGCTTCTTGCCCCCGAGCTCTTTGTCGACCTTGATCTCGATGGGCAGACCATGGCAATCCCAGCCTGGGATGTAGGGAGCGTCAAAGCCGGCCATGGTCTTGGATTTGACGATGAAATCCTTAAGGCACTTGTTGAGGGCGGTGCCGAGGTGGATCGGTCCGCTGGTGTAGGGCGGTCCGTCGTGCAGGATGTACTTTGCCTTCCTCTTACATGCCTGGCGAATGCGCCCGTAGATGTCCATCTGCTCCCAGTGCTCCAGCATTTTGGGCTCGTTCTGGGGCAGGTTCGCCTTCATGGGGAAGTCGGTTTTGGGCAAATTGATGGTAGATTTTAAATCCATCGGCACTGGCAACGTTCTCCCAACTGATTGAATCTTTTAATTATATAGGGAGGGCGAAAGGACGCGTCTAGGGGAGCTGCCTGACTTGGGAACGAATGCAAAAAGTATATTTCGGGTCAGCGAAAAGCGTGTACAATTTTCACCAGAACCAAACCTGCACGCATCTAACTGACTGGGGAGATAGGTGTGGCACAGGTGCGGTAAGGGCGCGGCAAAGGCGCGGCAAAGTCCGCCCCTTTCGCAGGCGAACTTTTTGCAAGCTTTTGAGGAGCGCTCGCGCATCTAAACCAGCGACTTCTCATGCCGTGAACTTGGGGCTACTGCTCGGGAAAATATGTCAGAATTCGAAACACCGCAGAATCCGCAAGCGCTAGGTCCAGAGCCGGAACTGCATCTTCTGCTAACCAATCAGACTCTGGACGAGCCTCTGTGGAAGTCCCTGTTCCGCAATATTGACGATTTCTTCTTCCCCAAAAAACTCCCTCCGCTGGTCCTGACCTCGAAGCCCGTCCCGGTGCGCGACATCTGGGGCTTCTACAACTACAAGGGACGCGGAGCGTTCGGTTCAACCGTCATCCACGTACTGGCACTCGCCCTCATCATTGCGGCCACCTACGTGGGACGGAGGATCGTCGAAGTCGCCAAGCCGAAAGAAACTGTCTTGTTGATCGCGCCCGATGACCTTCCCGTGTTGCCGCCTTCCAAGAGCGTGAGCGGTGGCGGGGGCGGTGGTGGCGATCGCGACAAGCTACAGGCCTCGGAAGGCCGTTTGCCCAAGCAGTCGATGCAGCAGTTCACTCCGCCCATGGCTGTGGTGCGCAACCTGAACCCGAAACTGGCAGTCGAGCCGACGATCGTGGTTCCTCCCGATATTCACCTGCAGCAGCCGAACATGCCCGACCTGGGCGATCCACTTTCGCATCTGCCGTCTGTGCCCTCGAATGGAACCGGTTCTGGCGGCGGCATTGGCTCCGGTAGCGGCGGCGGCGTCGGTTCGGGCGAAGGTCCCGGATATGGCCCTGGTCACGGCGGCGGCACCGGTGGCGGAGCGTTCCACGTTGGCGGTGGTGTTTCCGCTCCCAAACAGATTTATGCACCGGACCCTGAATATTCCGAGGAAGCCCGCAAAGTTAAGCACATGGGTACAGTCGTATTGTGGCTGGTGGTTGGTCCCGATGGAAAGCCGCGCGATATCCGGGTGGCTCGCACTTTAGGATTGGGTCTGGATGAAAAGGCCATCGAAGCCGTAAAAACCTGGATTTTCGAGCCGGCTTATAAAGATGGCAAGCCGGTGGCTGTGCAGATCAACGTCGAAGTCAATTTCCATTTGTACTGAACCAGGCTGTGCCGAAAAGTTTAGAAGCCCAGAAAACGGTCGCGCAAGCGACCGTTTTTGATTAAGTGTGGGGACGGGGCTCTGCCCCGTCCAAGCCGTGCGCAGCACGGCTTCCACCGCTTATTCCTTCAAATCCACATGCACCACGTCTTCCACCGGAAGCCCCAGGAACCGCGTTCCCATCATCCTGAATTTCTCCGCCGAATCCGTCGCAAAGAACTTCAGCTCGGCAACGCCTCTCCGCTCGCTCCTTCTTTGATCTGACGACGTCTCGGCTGAAGACGGCAGCGGTTCAATCTGCAGTTGACGCGCCACCTCCCGCGCCGTCGACTCGGCAGAGTCCACGATCGCGACGTGCTCCGGCGCCATTCGCCGCAACAGTGGCTTGATCAGCGGATAGTGTGTGCAGCCGAGCACCAGCACGTCGGCATTAAAATCGCCCGCGTCGTCCGCAAAGGCTTCCGACAAATAAATCCGTGCCACCTGTTCGGTTACCGTATGTTCCACCCACCCCTCCTCGACCAGCGGCACCAACAGAGGACAAGCCTTCTCTCGCACCGCGACTTTTCTGGCCTCGAGCGCGCGCCGGTAGGCATGGCTGCTGATGGTCGCCTCCGTGCCGATGACGACGACCTTCCGCGTACGAGTGGCCGCCGCCGCCGCTTCCGCTCCCGGTTCGACCACTCCGATCACGTCCACGCCCGCCGCGGCTTTGATCTCGTTCAGGGCCAGCGCGGTTGCCGTGTTGCAGGCGATCACCAGCAACTCTGCTCCCTGATTCTGCAAATAACGTACCGCCCCCACCGCGTAATGCGCTACGGTAGCTGCTGACTTCGATCCATAAGGAAGTCGCGCCGTGTCGCCAAAGTAGAGATAGTCGGCGTCTGGAATTCGCTCAACCAGCGCCCGCAGAACGGTGAGGCCGCCTACGCCCGAGTCAAAGACGCCGATCGTCGGCCTGCGTGAATTGGGCACAGTGGTCAGAGTTCAACCTTCCGCCGTGGTTGGATTGATGACCGACCGGATTGCGGAAATTCGATTTGCCGGAAAACCTCCCTGGCGGGCGTGTTCACGGATCATCTCTTCATTCGGCGCGATGTAGACGCAGTAGATCTTGTCGTCGGTGACGAAACTTTCGAGCCACTGGACCTGCGGGCCAAGCTTCTGGAGAACGCCGCAGGACTTCTGTGAGATGCCCTGAAGTTCCTGCTGCGTCAATTTGCCGGCGTTGGGAATGTCGCGCTCAATGACATATTTCGGCATGATGCGCTCCTGCTGTTGAAGTTCTGGATTTTGCAACCCCCGGATTCTAGCACCCGCCAAAGTTCGCCCGACACCACAAACCTTCTAGCGCAAGGCGGTTACTTTCGTCGCGCTCGACCCGACGTCCTCAAACGAGAACGCGATCGAAACATTCGGATATTCCTTTCCGCCGATCTCCACATAAGGATAGACAAAGTAGTTCAGCGGCGGACCCTCCTGCGCCGGCGCCAGTCGCAGATCGCGTCCCTGCGTGAACTGCACCCGATTCACATCGTGCGCGCCGAAAAAGTAATCGTGCTTTTCCTGATGTTTCCATGCCTCCGAAATGTCTACTGGGACCCAGCCGGCCGATTCCAGATAGAACTCCGCCCAGCAGTGGTATCCCGGAATCTCGGCGGAATGTTTATCGGCCGGAAGCGGAAAACCAATTTGAAAGCGCGCCGGAATTTTCTCGGCTCGCGCCATCGCAATAAAAACAGAGTGAAAATCGGTGCAGTTGCCCTGCTTCGAATCGCAGGCCCAGAGCGTATCGCCGTGTCCCCAGCCCGTGCCGCTTTTGTCGTATTTCATGGTGCGGAAAACGTATTCGTAAATGGCCTTCGCCTTTTCCAGCGGAGTCGTTGCTCCTTTGGTTTCCTGCGCGGCCAGTTGCGCCGGAGTTCCCGTCACCGGCACCAGTCGGTCCGCCTCAAGTGCCCGCGCCAACTCGACTCGCGACGCGGGCGCAGACCGCACGTCGCTAAGCAGTTTTCCGTTCACCAGCACCACGTGCTCTCGCCGCACCACGTCATAGTTCACGGAAAACTTGTACTCGCCCTGGTCAGCCTTTGAAGTCTCAGCGTACAGAACTTCGTTCCGATATTCCGGCTGGTGAACCTGCGTGAGCGGCAAGTCGCCGCTCTTGGAAACGACCGTCACATCCTGGAAGGCGTCGGAGTGGGCCAGAGGAATCCAGACCCGGACGCGCTCGCCGGGACTGACATTTTTCACTGTGAATGTGTAGTGGAAGTTGAAGCGGCGCTCCTTCTGAGCCAGAGCAGGCTGAGCGAGAACCGGCAAAGACGACAACCCAAGCAACAGGAAAAGCAGGGACCGACGCAGCATGACGCATCCTTTCGATGAATGATCGCTTTTTGATAAACGCTGATGAGCAGGGGAAACGGCCGACGGACGTTTTAGGCAGGACTATCGTCAGGTGAAACCGCGGCCGGAAAGTCGAAGCGGGCACCGCATGCTTCGCAGTATAGTTCGCAGTCTGGCTGTTGCGCGATCTATTATTACGTCCGATGGAGCGCCGGGCGTCCCCGCCCGGCAGGACGGGCGAGACGCCCGTCGCTCTACCATATGATTCATCGCGCGTTCGCGGCCGCAGTTGCCTCACCCAACCACCGCCCGTTATCCTTCAGGCGATGCCCAGCACTCTTGTCGAATGCGTTCCTAATTTTTCGGAAGGCCGCGACCCCGCCAAAGTCGATGCCATTGTCGAAGCCATGAAGATCCCCGGCGTCTATCTCCTCGACCGCGAGATGGATTCCGACCACAACCGCTGCGTGATCACCCTGGTCGGCGAGCGTGAAGCCATTCAGGAAGCCGCCATTCGCGGGGTAGGGAAGGCCGCCGAGTTGATCGATCTCACGAAACATCAAGGTGCGCACCCGCGCATGGGAGCAGCCGATGTCGTGCCCTTCATCCCGATTGACGGCGTCACCATCGAAGACTGCATCGCCATGGCCCGCCACGTCGGAGCCGAGATTGCGAAACGCTTCCAGATCCCGGTCTATCTTTACGAAGCCGCCGCGGCCACGCCCGAACGGCAGAACCTGGAAAATATTCGCCGCGGTCAATTCGAAGGCATCCGGGCCGAAATTGCGACCAATCCCGCGCGCAAGCCTGATTTCGGCGAGCCCCGCGTGCATCCCACGGCAGGCGCAACGGTCGTCGGAGCGCGCAAGTTTCTCATTGCCTACAACGTCTTCCTCAATACGCCCGACGTAGAGATCGCCAAGAAAATCGCGAAAGCCGTGCGCTTTTCGGGAGGCGGCCTGCGCTTCGTCAAGGGTGCCGGATTTCTGGTGCGCGGCCTGGCTCAGGTTTCGATGAACCTCACCGACTTCGAGCAGACCCCCATCCACCGCGTTTTCGAATTCGTGAGACGCGAAGCTGCGCGCTACGGAGTCATCCCAGTTTCAAGCGAGATCGTAGGCCTGATCCCAAAGAAAGCGCTAGAGCAGGCTGCGGAATGGTTTCTGCAAGTAGAAAATTTCGATTCCTCGCTAATCCTCGAAAACCGCCTGGCTGCGGTCATGAGCGGCAAGATGGCCATAGGCGGACTGCGCGCCGGAGTCGAGCCCTTCATCGAACAACTGGCCGCACCCACCGCAACTCCCGGAGGAGGCAGCGCCGCCGCCGCCAGTGGCGCCATGGCCGCCGGACTCGCAAGCATGGTCGCGTCCATGTCGCGCGGCAAGAAAGCGTACCTGCAGTATGAAAGCCAGCACAGCGCAGCGATCGCCCGGCTCAGCCAGCTTCGCGAAGAACTGAAGTCCGCAATCGACGCCGACGCCGATTCCTACAACGTCGTCATGAAAGCCTACAAATCGGCCAAGTCGTCAGATGGCAAGGCTAATGCTAATACTAGCGACGGCGCCGCCGCGATCGCCGCCGCGCTCAAACAGGCGACCAGCGTGCCTTTGCGCGTTGCCGAAAACGCAGTCGAGGTCGCGCAGATTGCGGCCAATCTGAAGCCGATCACCAATCCAAACATGAAATCCGATTTGACGACCGCAATTGCCCTGGCAAAAGCTGCCCTCGAAGGCGCGCTCGCAAACGTCGAGATCAACCTCGAGTCGTTGAAGGACGAAGGCTTTGTGGTAGAGGCGCGGAGGAGAGCGCTAACTCTGAAGGTGTAACCATGCTCAGAAAATCGATCCTCGTGCTGATGATTGTCGTCGGACTCGCCGCCATCGGCAGTCTGTTTATTAAACCACTGCGTTATTCCCGCCAAGACGTCAAGTCCTGTTTCGACGATGCTGGTGGCCTTCGTGCGGATGCTGCGGTTCGCATTGCTGGAGTCGATGTGGGGACCGTCCGCAGCGTTCGAGCCAACCCGCAGAACAAAAATTGCCCCGCGGAAGTCGAGATGGTGCTGGCTACAACTTATGAAATCAGGATTCCGAAGGACTCAATTGCGGAAGCCAACACTGCGGGGATGCTCGGTGAAGTCTATGTGAACATCGACACTACGCAGGCATCAGGTGCGCCGATCGAGAACTATGGCTACCTGAAAAGTAAGCCCAGCAAAACCACCCTATCCCTTGGAGACCAACTCAAGGCGGCAGACGTATTGCTCCGGTTAGTTCAGACCTTTAAGGAAGGAGAGAAAGAAGTCCCTAAGGAGTCCGGCGCTCCTACCCATCCTTGATTCGCTGGAAGACAGGGCGACAAAGCGTTTGCGGGTGAGACGCGGAAGCGTGCAACGGCGCTGAGAGGCTAGAACCTCTCTCACCGCAAATACCGCACCCAAAGCGGGGCGCACAGCCGCAAGGTTACTGAAGTCGACTCCCTGGTCCCCAACCCGCTAGGAGGCAGTAATCATTTCCATCGGCTCGGCAGTCTCGCCGACGGGCTCGCGGACGGGCTCGCGGATCGTCCGTAGCGCTTCGGCAATCTCAACGCTAGTGATGCTCCCTTTGCCGACCAGGTCGCCGAGTGACAAAATACCCTCGACTTGATGTCTCGCATTCACCACCGGCAGGCGGCGCACCTGATGCTCTTCCATCAGTTCCAGTGCGTAGCGAACATCATCTCCTACAGCGCAGCAAATGGGGTCCGCGGTCATGCACTCGCTGATCCAGATATCCGCCGGATCTTTGCCACCAGCCACCACATGCAGACAAAGGTCGCGATCCGTTACCATCCCGACCAGCCGTGGATTAGTCGGATCCAGGACCACCGGCAAAACTCCAATATTTAAGTCTTGCATGGTCGTGGCAGCTCTCACGACAGAACTGGATGGGCAGCAGAATGCTGGGTTCTTAGTCATTACCTCATGAACTTTCATAGCTCACCTTCTGAACACTCAACGTGCAAATTATGGTAGCGCAAACAATAGAGCACACCGACCAAACTGTCAGTGAGCGAAATCACAAGGCTGAGTGAGGTGCCAAGGTTTCTCCTGATGTTCGCTTGCCGATGAAAAAAGCGGTGGCTGCATTGTCCGTTTTCCACGCAAACTCACGCGATTCTAGCGTTCTACGACCATGCCGGAGAGGACGCACTTTAGTTACGCCCCGGCCTCGCGAATTAGGGACTAGAATAGGGAAGAACAGGTGGATAACCGCCAAGGATCGTCAGCGGACGGTTCACGGTTTGCATCTAAAGATCTCAGACCCATCTTGAGGGATTTCACTTTGAGGATTTCTATGAAGAATTCGTGTTTGGCGGTTTTGCTTCTGTGCGCAACGGTCGGCTACGCCATGCCGATCGCATCGTCGGCGCGCTCCCTGGTGCCTGCTGAAATTCAACAACTGATTGGCGTCGACTACCGGGCGCTCAAGGATTCGCCCACCGCGCAGGCGCTCAAAGAAAAAGTGCTGCCCGACAACCTGAAGGAACTGGAGAGCGCTCTGAAAGGCATCGGTATTGATTCCGACCACGATCTCGACCAGCTCAATTTCGCCTCTTTCCGTACTGAAAAGAAAGGCATTCAAACCATCGGCGTGGCGCAGGGATCGTTCTCGGCCAAAGTCGTCCTCAAGAAGTTGAAGCTCAAGAAGATCACGGCCACAAAATACGGCACGGACCGCATTTACCCGATGGACAACGGTTTGGTGATGACCTTCCTGGACGATAACACGCTGGCCTTCGGCCTCGAGTCCTCATTGCACAGCGCGCTCGATACCCGCGACGGCAAGCGCCCATCGCTTGATTCCAATCCGGTGATGACCGACCAGATGGCGGCCGTCGATAGCGCCCCCCTGTGGAGCGTCCTCGACCAGCAGGGAACTCAGACCATGATGTTTTCCGTGATGGGCGAGGCTGCAAAAGTAGGCGACTACGAAAGCATCAAGAAGCGCATTCTGGCTTCTCGCTACACCATGAACTTCCAGAACGGAGTGAATTTCGATCTGAGCGTTCAAACCGCCGACTCGATGACGGCGGCCACGCTGTCCACCATCCTCAAGGGCGTTATGCTTTACAAGAAGCTCAGTGCCAGCCCCATCGAAAAGACTGCCATTGACGCCGCCAGCGTCGATTCCGACAGCTCGAACCTGCAAATCCACTTCAAGAGCGACGATCAGAAGTTCCAGTCCCTGATGAATTCGCCGCTGTTCGCCGCCGTTTCACATTGACGTTCCGCACCCTTCCTGTGGAGACGGGGCTTGCCCCGTCTCAGACGAACCCGCGTCTCTACAGCAGCAGAGTGGATGCAGAAAAAAACGTTCCGGACGTTCCTCCGGGACGTTTTCTTTTATGCTGAGCTTGATCGACAGAGTGTCGTCGCTGCCGGAAATCAGCCCGTTTCGAAGCGATTAAGGCAGCCTTCTTGACAAACGTTTCAAGCGCACTGTACAACTCTCGTGCGTTCAACACTAAGCAATTGCGTATGCGAGCTCCATGCGCCCACATCCACATTGGGTTGATTATTCGGTCATCGGCATTTACTTCACGTTTGTTCTGGGAATCGGTTTCGTACTGAAAAAGTACATGAAGACCAGCACCGACTTCTTTTTGTCGGGGCGGTCCATTCCTGCCTGGATCACGGGATTAGCCTTTCTTTCCGCCAACCTCGGCGCTCAAGAAGTGATTGGCATGGGCGCCAGCGGCGCCAAGTACGGCATTGCCACCTCGCATTTTTACTGGGTGGGCGCGATTCCCGCGATGGTTTTCGTCGGCATTTTCATGATGCCGTTCTACTACGGTTCCCGGGCGCGGTCGGTGCCCGAGTATCTGAAGTTGCGTTTCGACGAAAAAACGCGCGGACTGAACGCCATCTCGTTTGCGGTGATGACGGTCTTTTCTTCGGGCGTCTCCATGTACGCCATGGGCAAGTTGCTGCAACTGCTGCTCGGCTGGAATTTCAACGCGGCCATCATCGTATCCGCGCTGATCGTATTGGCGTACACGTTTCTCGGCGGCCTCACGTCGGCGATTTATAACGAGGTGCTGCAATTTTTTCTGATCGTCATCGGTTTTATCCCGCTGGTGTTTCTCGGGTTGAAGGATGTCGGCGGATGGGACGGCCTGAAGACCCGCATAGGGAACGACGCCATGGTGCATTCCTGGAAGTATCTGGGCAGCCCCAGCGCGAACCCCATGGGCGTGGAATGGTTTGGCATGTTAATGGGATTAGGCTTCGTGTTGTCGTTCGGCTACTGGTGCACTGATTTTCTGGTGGTGCAGCGCGCCATGGCAGCCGACTCGATGACCTCCGCCCGTCGCACCCCGCTGATTGCCGCCTTTCCCAAGATGTTGTTTCCCTTCCTGGTGATCTTGCCGGGAATGATTGCCGGCGTTGTTTCCGCGGAGAGCATGGGCGGCAGCATCAGTGGCGACGTTTCGGCAAACGTTCCGGCAAGCGCGGGAGCGGCGTCTGTCGCGCAACCAGCGGCAAGCGGCGGAATCAGCCTGGAAGGTGGAAAAGGAATCATCCCGCCGAAACTCGATGAAAGTGGAAAGCCTCTCATCAAAGACGGCAAAACCGTGCTGGATTACGACCTGGCGACTCCCATGATGCTGGTTCGTTATTTTCCTTCGGGATTGCTGGGGTTGGGATTGTGCGCCCTGATGGCTTCGTTTATGTCTGGGATGGCCGGCAACACGACTGCCTTCAATTCGGTTTGGACCTACGATATTTACCAGGGCTACATAAATAAGAGTGCGTCGGACCAGCATTACCTGTGGATGGGGAGAGCAGCGACGGTTTTCGGTCTGACGATTTCAGTAGCTGCCGCCTACGTTGCGCGCGAGTTCAATAACATCATGGACGTGCTGCAGTTGGTCTTTGCCTTCGTGAACGCCCCGCTGTTCGCGACCTTCCTGCTCGGCATGTTCTGGAAGCGCGCAACCGGCAACGGTGCCTTTTGCGGGCTCCTCGGAGGCACCGCCGCCGCAGCCGTGCATCATGGCCTTACCCTTCCCGCAGGCTCGGGGCCAGGCGTCAAGGGTGGATTTTTGGGTTTGGTAGTGCATCGCTATCCGAGCGAGATGGCGCAAAATTTCTGGACCGCGATCTTCGCCTGGACGACCTGCTTCACGGTGACAATCCTCATATCCCTGCTGACGAAGCCGCGGCCGGATGCAGAACTCAAGGGATTGGTTTACGCGCTGACGGCCCGGCCGAAAGATGAAGGGCTGTCGTGGTACCAGAAGCCAGCAGTACTGGCGGTGGTGGTGCTGACGGTCCTGGTGGTGCTCAATTGGGTTTTCTGGTAACAAGGGAAATTGTGTAATTCCGTAATTTCTGAGGAAGCAGCATGGGATTCGATATCCGATTGCCAATCGGCATGATGTTCAGTGTTTTCGGCGTGCTGGTGGGTGGATATGGAGCAGCCACGCGAGGAGGCGAAATGTACACGCGTCATTCGCTCGGTATCAATGTCAATTTATGGTGGGGAATTGTCATGCTGATGTTCGGCGTGGGAATGCTGCTGCTCGCGCGCCGTGGGTCTTCGGCGGTTCGAAAAGCAGCGTCGCGCCCGGCTGCGGAGAGTCTCAAGGACCGTATCGTTAAATAGGATCGCATCCTTACTACAGCATGTTTCAAAAATACGTTTTGGGTAGTGCACGGCTTCAGCCGTGCCGCCATGGATCAACAAGAATGCGGGCTTTACAGAGTGCTGAAAAACTCGATTTTTGCTCTTGCTTTTGGGTGGCGCAGCGGTTCACCGCTGCGATAACTGGCCTGGTTTCAGTGACGGCTTTAGCCGCTGAGGGCGACTGCGGCGCGGCGCGCGCCAAGAGTTTTTCAGCAATCTGTTTAGCCCCTGAGGGACGCGCCGTCCAACCTGAAA
>JBEKFN010000031.1:0-18479 GCA_050013295.1 Terriglobales bacterium | reverse complement strand
GCAAGGTCCTCCGCGGCGGCTGGGCCGGCTGCGGTCGAGGTCAAGCCTGAGTTGGCAAGCACGCGCGCCCCCGCCAGGGCCGCGGCGTCGGCCGCGAGTTGCGCTTCGCTGCGCGCAGTGTAGAGCGTCACCACATCGATCGACAGGGCGGCCATCGCTCCGATCACAAACAGCATGAACACCGCGACCAGCGTGATGATGACCCCTTGCTGGTTTTTCCGCCCCGAGATCTTCCGCCCCGAGATCTTCCGCCTTCGACGCACACACCCTCACATCTGATTATGGACCGTGGCGCTCTCGGTCACCTGCGTTGTCGCCGCATAGCTCGCGCCCGGAACCAGCAATTGAATCACACTATTGAAACGCCAGTGATATGGATATTGCACTTGAACGCTGGTGCCGACGAGTGCCGGCGACACCGAGTTGACTACCGCCCCGCGATTGATGGTGATGATCAGCTGATCTGGACACCCGGAAATTGTGTACTGCCACGCCAAGCCAGCCGTGTTGACTGGAGCACCCGGCGGGCTGCAAGTGCCGGTGGGCAGGACTTTGCTGCCGACCAGCGAGTTGTAAACTGCCGACACTACCGGCAGCAGGGAGTCCGGGGGGGCGGGCGACGCAATGTCGCTTGTCGGCTGAGCGCCGGCAATGATGGCGCCTTCCTGCGCCGCCTGCTCGATCTTCTGCTTCTGGTTGAAGGCGCCGCTAAAATCGTAGATGCCCACGACGAACACCACCAGAAGCGGAAGTGAGATGGCAAACTCCAGCAGCGCCGCGCCCTGCACATCCCTCAGCAGACTGACCGTGGGGCGATGCGGAATTCGGAGGCGAGGCATCTAGTTCTCCATCCTGCTCTGGGCTTGCGCCGCCAATGTAATGTTCTTGAGAGACGTGAAAGGCACGTTGAGCAGGTTGAATGGGTATTGAAAGCTCACCGCGGTCCCACATTGTGGGGGCTGGGCCGGGAAAGCGGAATTCAGCCACGCGTTGCGGCAGATCGTGATTTTGCCGGTAACCGAGCACGCCGACGGAACATTCGAGCAGAGCGACGGGAGAGGACTAGGGCTCACAATAATCTGAGTTGGATCGAGATTGGACGCCGTCATCACGGCCCCAACCGCAGCTGTTACCGTGGCATCGGTGGGGAAAGCATCGCCGCAGGTGGCGCATGTAGCCCGCGCCGCCGTGATCGCTCCCTGCTGCGCCGCCTGCTGGATGGTGGAGTAAATGTTGAAGGCCCGTCCAAACCAGATGATGCCGAACAGGAGCATGGCCACCAGGGGCAGCACCAGCGCGGCCTCGGCGATCTCCGCCCCGTCGGTGCTTCCGAGTTGACGTGCGATACGCTTGATGTTCGGCAAACTGCAGATCCCCCGCTTCGCTCGGGATGACAAAATTCTAAACATATGCGGATAAATTCTAAACATACGAGGATGACAAGCATCAATGGAATTGAAATCTACCAATTACAAATTGCATATCATTGCATATCACCAATAATCACCAATTATAAATTCCCCAGCGCTCGGGCTATCCCGTAGAACAAAACCGCAAGCGCCATGGCCACGCCGAACGGAATCTTCGTTGCTTGCGGATCGTCGAGCGATACCTCAGGTCCGGGCATCCGCAGGCTGAGCAATGCATCCAGCAAATGCGCCATGTTCAAGAGCGTCCTTTTCAGCCGTCCTTTCCAGATGACCATGGCCAGCGCCATTACTCCCGCCACCAGAATCGTGCCCATGAGCACGGAGAACAGTTGCCGGGGGCCGAGACAAGCTCCCAAAGCGCCGGCCAGTTTCCAGTCTCCGGCGCCCAGGCTGCGGACCAGCACGAAAGGCAGCAGCAGTCCAAGGCCCAACGCCGTGCCGAGCAACGCGGCTTTCAGTCCCGGCCAGCGAAAAAGAATCGTGTTGACGGCGACGCCGGCCGCCAGGCCCGACACCGTGAGCCAGTTTGGAATCCGCCGGTAGCGCCAGTCGAGAACCCCCGCGCCAATCGCCACCAGCACCGCCGGAATCCAAGGGGCGAGAGTCATTGCTCTTCCTGTACTTTAGGGCTTTCGGGGCTCGCACTCAAGAGCGAAGTTCTCAGTTCCCAGTTCTCAGTCTCTTGGCTCAGTGTTCCAAAACCGAGAATTGGGAGCTGCTGCCTTTTGAGCAAATTAAAAGGCCCGGTTGCCCGGGCCTGAGATTGGAATCGAAATATCACCCGCTTAGCGCGTAACCGGAGCCGAGTTTCGTTCCGCAACCACTTTCTTGGCATTGTCCGCCAGAGCCCGCGCTTGCGGCATAAGCTCCAGGGCCTTCATTACGTCCGGATCGGTCTCCGCCCGCACCTTCAAGCCTTCTTCCTGGCCGAAAGCATCGACGAAGAGTTCGCTCTTGAGGTTGGAGCGCAGCCAGTCATTGCTCTCGATCATCTCGGCTTCGGTATAGGGGATTTTTTCCTCGTCGAGGAATTTGCGGAACTCCTGCAGCACCGCTTCGTCCACTTCGAAGTTCTGCGTGATCTTGTGAGTGCTCGCGTAGCGCTTGGCAAAATTAAACAGCGCGTAGTGCTGCAGCAACGAGTCCTGGAACTTGCTGGACTTGTAGGGTGTAAGTTTCACGTCAGGAGTGATGCCGCCGCCGCCATACACCGGGCGTCCGCCGTCCGTGAGCTTGACCTCGTGGTTGGCGTTATTCTCCTCGCCCTCGCGATTGTAGTAATAATCGTAGAGCGAGAGATTGGAGTAATCGCGCTGAATCAGGCGTCCGCTGGGGGTGTAGTACTTCGCGGTGGTGAGGGCCAGGCCGGTATTTTCCGCTAGCGGATACACGGTTTGCACCAAGCCCTTGCCGAACGTGACTTCACCGACGATCAGGCCGCGATCGTGATCTTGAATGGCTCCGGCGACAATTTCGGCGGCGGATGCGGTGCCGCGATTTACCAGCACTACCAGCGGATAATCCTTGCCGCCGTTGCCGCGGGCCGCTACATACCGCTTTTCTGGCGACGACCGGCCGTGGTGCGAGACTATCAACTGTCCCTTCTTGAGGAACTTGTCGGCGACGCCTACGCCTTCACTCAATAGCCCTCCAGGATTCTGGCGCAGATCGAGGACGAGGCCTTTCAGATCGCCCATCTGCTCGAGAGCTTCGGCCACTTCATGCTCGGTGGTTTCCTGGAACCCGGAGACGTGCATGTAGCCGATACCGGGCTTGATCATGAAGTGCAAGTCCACGCTGTAGCGCGGAATCTCATCGCGGACCACGGCGAATTCGAGCGGATGGTCGGAGCCCTCGCGCAACATCGTGATGCGGACGGTGGTGCCTTTCGGTCCCTTGAGCAGATCGGCGACATCGGAGGTGCTCATGTTGTCGGTGGGCTTGCCGTCGATGGCGGCGATAATGTCGCCCGGCCGGATGCCTGCGCGATAGGCCGGTGTGCCGACGAAGGGAGCGATGACAATAACTTTATTGTTGCGCGGGCCAACCGTCATGCCCACGCCGTAATACTTGCCGCGCTGTTCTTCCCTTAGAGCGGAATAAGATTTCGGATCGAAAAAATTCGAGTGGGGATCGAGCTGGTGCAGCATGCTCGGGATGGCGCCGTCATAAATTACCTTGTCGGGATTCACCGGGTCGGCATAGTTGTCCTCGATGGTTTTATAGACCTCAGTGAACTGCTTCAAGCTTTCGCGGACGTCGGAGTCGCTGCTGGGCGTGGTTGCGGGACTGACTTTCTGCGCGAACAGCATTCCCAGCAAGCCGAACAGAGCAAGGACAAAAACTATCAGGAACAGTGAACGACGAGAACTACCAGCCATGTTTCGACATCCTCGGGCAGGGACGTCGAGGGCCCCAGCCACCCCATCTGACGCCAGTATAGCATGCGAAAGCGCCTCTTTAACTTGGATGCAGACGGGCGCTGGGGGTTACGGCGGTGCGAGGTTTCTTGGCGGTTGTGGGAGCCGGGAGTTCCCGGGAATTCCGAGGACTCGAAGAAAATCCCTAGCTTGACAAATGGCGCCGAATCCCACCCTGGACGACAAACGTCCAGGGTGGGCACCCGGTTTTGGTGAAACGGACAGTGGAGCGCTCCAACAGCCGGAGAACTACGTCAGCGTGGTCCCAGTCATCCGACATGGTGTCTTCTTCACCAGCCGCCGCTCCCTTGCTTCTACTTCTGTGATGTCTTTCTGTGGCGAAGCGAACGCCGGTAAGCAATAGCCCATTCTGCGGCTTTGACGGGATGAAATCAGGGCCCTGGCGGCCACTTGGGCGCCCACCCTGACGCCGACGATCACGGCTACTATCGACCCGCGCTGATAGCGGAACCGGTATCACTTTACCCTCTCGGCTGAGACGCAACGTCATGGCTGATGAGCAGCTATGGCACAGCCAGTAATATTCCGGCTGCTTGGGATTGGGTAATCGGAGAGCGGGGTCAACTTCCAGTCGAAAAAGTACCCCGTCTTGCAGATAGCGAAAGGAAGCGGAGCACGAAGGGTTGGTGCATTTGCCGAGCATTTCAAACCTCCACTGCAGCTCGGATGCAATCATTTTCCTCTCTGTGGTTACAGCTTGCTGTAACGCAGGTCACGCATCAACGTGACGGGGCGGTGGGGTTCGCACCGCAGGAGCTTTTGAACTCCGAAGGGTGCCGACTCCCAGCTCTTTCGCGGATGGGCCTTTGGCCTTGCAAAAGCTTTCCCAAGCAGTACAATTCGGGCAAATTTCAGAGCTAAGAAAGTAGATCCCTGTTTGAATCGGGACCGCATCACGGCGGATCTGATCTGTCTTGTGGTAAGAGAGGATATGGGCTCAAGACATTCCTGGAGGAACGGAGTATGAAATTCTATCGTCTCGCATTCGCCCTTAGTGTAATCAGCGTTGCGATCCTGACAGCAGGGTGTAGCTCCACCGAGAACAAGGCGAAGGAGAGCACGCCCGAAAAGCCGGCCACCGCCGCACCGCCGGAGAGTAAGGCCCCCGTGCTTTACACCGGTCAGGCGGCATTCAATCGAATGATGGGTCTGGCCATGAAGTGGTCGCCGGATGCTCAGCCGGCTAGATTGGAATCCGTTGTCACCCCGGAAACCACCGGCCAGGACGGAAAAGCAACCATCTGGCGAGGGTACTTTGCGTCGCCCGCTCGCCGGTCCGTCAAGACCATCGTTTGCTCGGGAAGCCGTCGGCCCGATGCGCCGCCGTTCGGAGTTTCAACCGAGGGGGCCGACAATGCCTATAACGCCCAATCCGCCAGTCTCATCTTTTCACAGTACCTGCTGAAAACCGATACGGATAAGGCATTCGCGATCGCGCAGCAACACGGAGGCGAAGCCATCCTGAAGAAGGATGCAAAGCAGCCCGTCATGTACCTTTTGCTCCGGGACCCGAAGCAGAACGTGCCCGTCTGGTATGTCATTTACGGCACGAGCGAGAAGGACAGGAAGGGCATCGGTGTGATTAACGCGACCACCGGCGCTTTCGTAAGCGCCAAGTGAGATTGAGTCGGGCCCGATTGAGCCATTACTAGGCGTGAGGCAGGAATGCGCGCTGCGTCCAACCCGGCTCAATGCCGGGGCGGAACACAGCGCGCAACTCGCCATTTGCGCTAACTCTTGACGCGCCAGTGGGCCTAGCCTTGCGCCGGATGCAACACGCGGAAGGTGCTGCCCCCGTTCGACCATACCAGCACCAGCGCATCTTGACCGCTCGGCACGCTGGACAACGCCTCTGCTACCTCGGCCGAGGATTTCACCGCGTGCCGGTTCACTTCCATGATGACGTCCCCGCGCTGCAAGCCGGCGTTGTCGGCCGGGCTGCCGGGCTGGACCTCCTCGACCATAGCGCCTTGAACCGATTTTCGCGTTTGCAGTTCATTGCGAACCTCCGGGGTCAAGTCGGCGAGACTCAGCCCCCAGCGAGCCTTACCGTGGTCGCCGGCGGCGGTCTCAGTGCCCTTGCCGTTGCCCAGCGCGGCCAGCGTCACCGCAATGTTCGTCGGTTTGCTGTCACGCACCACCAGCAGATGGATGGTGTCACCCGGCCGCTTTTGTCCCACTGTCATTTGCAGTTGTCCGGCGTCGGTCACAGGCTTTCCGTCGAGTTCCGTGATCACGTCTCCGGTGCGCAGACCAGCCTTCGCGGCGGGTGTGTCCGGCCCAACCTCGCTGACTATAGCTCCCACGGCTTGGTTCATTTGGAAAAACTTTGCGTTGTCGGGAGTAACGTCCGAGATCTGAATTCCGATGAACCCATGAGTTACTTTGCCGTCCCGAATCAATGCCTCCACCGTGGGCTGGACGATCTGGGATGGAATCGCAAAACCCATTCCTGAAAATGATCCCGAGGATGAAATCAGGAAGGTATTGATTCCGATAAGTTCGCCGCGTGCGTCCACCAACGCTCCGCCGGAATTTCCGGGATTGATGGCGGCGTCGGTCTGGATGAACTCGCCCGGCTTGCGTCGATCGCTCGGGTCGGGATTGGGACGGTTCAGCGCGCTGATGATGCCGCGCGTCACCGTGAAGCGGTAGCCGTACGGGTTCCCGAAGGCCAGCACCGTTTGTCCAGGGTGCAGGTCAGCCGAGTTACCCCAGGGCACGCTCGGTAAGTTAGTCGCATTTACCTTGATGACCGCGAGGTCCGTCAGCGGGTCGGCGCCCACTAACTTAGCCGGCAGAACTTCCCGGTTACTCATGGTGACACGAATATCGACCGCTCCGTCGATAACATGGTTGTTAGTGACGATATATCCGTCGGGAGAGATGATCACGCCGCTGCCCAGGCCGTGTTCCATCCTGTTCTGAGGCTGCGACGGGACATTGAATTGACGGCCGAACTGACGGCCGAAAGGACTGCCCGGACCAAAAAACTGTTGCATGTCGGGCATGCCTTCCGGACCGCTCTGCTGCTCGCTGGACTTCGATGCCACTGTAACATTGACCACCGCCGGTGTAACTCGTGCCGCCAGCGTTTCCATGGCGCGGTCGAGCGTGAGCAACGCTCCGACACTATTATCGTCAAGCGCGGCCGCGGCCGGAGCCGCCACCGCTGCCTTTGCCATCTTCGTAAAGTTGAAGGTCGCCACTGTCCCAACTGCCACTATGGCAATCAGAGCCACTGCCAGACGCCTTGTCACCACTGCCTTGCAACGTGCTTTACAACTTTCTAGCCACTTCATTTTCGTTTCTCCTTGTCCAACTAACTATGTGCAACTAATTATCTAGTTGTTGCTTGCAAAAAATTTTGGGCCGCTAAATCGAATCGGCTACTGGCACCCTCGCCAACCGGTCCGGAACTGTGCTCACCCACGTCACTCGCCACACCTGGACGCTCCACACCGAAGAATCAGCGGTCCTATACTGCGTGGCTTCAATAAAGACCAGCGTTCGGAATCGCGGCACGATTTCCTGCTCGGCGTTTGCGCTGATCGCGACTACTCCATTGCTCGCCGGCTCCGCGTTCAATCGCGCACTAACCACAGGAACGGAAGCAAGCCGGTGTGAAGCAGCACGTGGACGTGTAGTGGAGCGACGGGCGTCTCGCCCGTCCAACCGGGCGGGGACGCCCGGCTCTCCACTGGTGGACGGCAACAATGGGAACGAAGGCTGGCTAACCGCAGCCGAGTACGCATGATCGGAATTGCTTGCCCGCACGCCCTGATCAAACGCGACGAACTGTGGCGCATGCGGCAGCAGCGCGAGGCAGACCACGGAAAAAGCGGCGACCATAGCCAGCGCCGGTTTCCAGACTCGCGTGGCCACAGGCCGTTTTGTGTCGAGAATCTGCGCCAGCCGCAGCGCAGCCTCGCGGCCGCGGTCGATAGCGGCGTGGGCCAGCGATGATGACCTTCGTTTGTCCACGAAGCGCTGCACCCGACGATGCGCCAGACTCTTTTCCAGCAGCGAGACCAGACAAGTGGCGTATCCGTGCGGGTTGGCGGTTTCCGCCAGTACCGCATCGTCACACGCCATCTCGCGTTCCACCGAAAGGCGGTTCTCAATCCACCACACCGCGGGATGAAAGAAGAACAGCGCGCGCACGATCTTCTGAATGAGATTTGTCCAGTCATCCCCGCGCCGCAGATGCGCGAATTCGTGCAGCAGGATGACGTTGAGATCTTCGGGCGGCAGTTCGCGCAACGCCCAGGCTGGCAGGACGATTGTCCGCTTCCAGAAACCGATGGCGGCAGGCACGCGCACGCATTCTGAAGTAGCCACAGTCACCGACTTTGACGGGTGGAGCGATGGGCGTCCCCGCCCGTCCACAGGCTGCGGGTGCGGCGGGACGGGCGAGGATGCCCGTCGCTCCACAATCCTCGATTCGACTGAACCTGACGCGCCGATTGCCTCGACGGTTTTTCGCACGACCGGATCAAGATCCGCCGCGACGACCGGAGTGCAGCTCCGCCGTAACTGTCGCAGGTGCCAAAGCCCAGTCGCCAGACGCGCCATCGCCACGCCCACCCCCACAGCCCAGGCCAGGAAAACGAAAAGCGCCCAGCGACCGGGAATGGCGATCGCAGGCCGCAGGCTTCCTGACACCGGCGCTGACATTCCAGACGTCATCAGTGCATGCCCTTGCCCTGGTCCTGCGCCGAAACCGCCCAGCACGGGCAGCGCGGCGACGGTCAGTAATGCCAGAAACCAGACGGCAAATCGCGTTCCAGAATTTTGCTTTCGCAACACGCGCAGCAACGCCCAGACAAAGAGTGCGATCAGGAATCCTGCCGGAAGCGCGTTGAGAATACGCTCGACCGAAATCTGCGCCATTGTCAGGAGGAAGAGCCAGTTCATTTCGCGTCCTTCTGTGTCGTGTCCTTCTGAACCGTATCGCTTTGAAGCGTGTTGTGTTGAGCCATATCGTGTTGAGCCAGCATCTCCCGCAGACGGCCGATTTCCTCCGACCCTATGCCCTGATCCTCAAGCAGATTCAAAACGAGTTCCTCGCGAGAGTTCTTGAAAAAGCGGCTCACTAGGTGCCGGATTTCCGAGCGCGTTGCCTCTTTCTGCCCGACCAGCGGCGTATACACGTGCGCCCGTCCATCCTTTAGGTGTTTCAAATAACCCTTTCTTTCCAGAACGCGGATGGTGGTCAAAACAGAGTTATAGGCGAGGGAAGGTGTTTGAGTAATAGAATCAAGCACTTGCTGGACCGTGCCCGATCCCTTCCGCCAGAGCACGTCCATAATCCGCAACTCGGCCTCGGTCAAAGTTCCAGATGGTCTCGGCGGCACCGGACGCCCTCCTGCACCTTAGACGCCCCACGCGGCGAAAGGTAACTAATTGTTTAGTTGCAGGGCGGCAGCCGAGGGTTGCTTGCGGTTGGGGAGCCGGGCGTCCTCGCCCGGCAGGAGGAGACGCATTCGACTTCGCGGATTTGTTGGTGGCGAGACCGGGGCATGTCTATCGTGGTATGACATGCTACGCAACTCCGCTTGACTTAGAGTGGCTCATGCTCGCAAACTCAAGCACAAGACAAGCCGCTAGCTGCGCAAGATTCGTATCGGGGTATCGCTTCAGCGATACTGCTAGGTTCTTCCATGTCAAACGCCCCTTTAGGGGCTGGGCATCAAGGGAGCCATCCCAGGAGAAACATATGTCGATCGCAAGACTCGGAAAGATGGTGGCAATGTGGGCCGTGCTCGCAGCGGCATTTCTGGTGGTCTCGGCGTCGGGCGAGTCGAAGGCGCGCATCGTCCGCTTGAGCCAGGTTCAGGGCACGGTGCAGTTCGACCGCGCCGCCGGAAGCGGTTTCGATAAAGCGTTTATCAATTTGCCCGTAATCGAAAGCTCCCGGCTGAAGACGGGCAAAGATGGCCGCGCGGAAGTGGAATTCGAAGACGGCAGCACGCTGCGCCTCGCGCCCAGCAGTGAGGTAGACTTCATTCGTCTTGCGCTCGGCGACGACGGCCAGAAGCTCAGCACCGTGCAACTTGTCTCGGGCACTGTCTACGCAAATCTTCACCCGAAAAAAGCTGGCCAGAAAACCGGCGACCAGTTCCTGCTGGATTTCGCCGGCGAGGCCGTCACCGTGCCCCAGGCCGCGCACTTCCGTGTGCAACTCGCCGCTGCCACGGCGACTCTGGCCGTGTTCAAAGGCAAATTGAGCGCAACTTCGCCCGCCGGACAAATTGAGGTTACGGAGAAGCACAGCGCAACCATCGCTCTTACGAATAAAGATCTTACGAAAAACGATCTTACGAGTAACGATCCTACGAAGAACGACCTTGCCAGCGATCCTGCCAAGAAAAACACTTTCGTGATCGCCAAGAATTACAAAGACGATCCCTCCGACGACTGGGATCGCCAGCAGACCGGCTATCACGATCGCTATGCTTCCGTCGGCAACTCCAGCCTGTCGTCGCCGTATGGTTACGGCATGAGCGACTTGAATTACTACGGCAACTTCATGACCGTGCCCGGCTATGGTAACGTCTGGCAGCCCTACTTCATGGGCGCCAATTGGAGCCCGTTCCAGGATGGCGGCTGGGCCTTCTACCCCGGCGCCGGTTACATGTGGGTGTCGGGCTATCCCTGGGGATGGATGCCCTACAATTACGGCAACTGGGCCTTCGCTCCGGGCTATGGATACGTTTGGCAACCGGGGAATTGGAATTCGTGGAATGCGCTCCCTCTGGTAGTGAACGCGCCGGCCAGAATGATCGTGCCGACAGCGCCCGCGAGCGGACATCAGACGGTGATGGTGGGACTCGGCCTCGCAGCAAACCCGGCCGGGGAAGCGCCGCGTCGCCTGACTATCAATCCCGGCTCGGCTGGCTTCGGAGTGCCACGCGGATCGATCGATCACCTCGATCGCCTAGCGAAAACAATGAATCGGACTTCTCGTCCCGTCGTAGTCTCGACGGCTCAGCCAGTTTCGGCAATGCAACCGGCACGCGGCTTCGGTACGACTTCAAGTCCAGGTCCAGGTCTAGGTTCAACGAGAGGCGGGCCGGTTTCGACGGCTGCGACGCACACGTCGACCCCTTCGTCGCATCACTAAGAACAAGAATTGTTTTTGAAAAAAAGGCGGCCCCAAAAAAATGGCCGCCTTTTTTCTTCACCGCACGCTTCTTTCCTACTCCACAATAATTCCCGCGTAACCAACCACCGACTCGTAATCGCCAGAAACATCGCCCGAAGTTGCATACTTGACCAGCGTGGCCGCAGTCGCTCCCAGAAGCTTAGCTGCCGTGAGCATGACAATCGTCGGCCCGAACCCGCACATGCTGATGTCTTCATTCATCACCACCTCCCAGAGTCCGCGCGCGTCCATAGCCAGCACGCGTTCGATTGCCTTGTGGTCTTTGACGCGAGTGACCGCATCGGATTCGTAGTGGTTCATGTCGCTGGAGGCGACGATCAGGACTTTCTCGGCTCGATCCTCTTCTTGGCCGTCTTTTTCTGGGTCATCTTCCTGACGACCGGCAATCACATCCGCCAGTGCTTCGCCCAATCCATGGAGCACATCAAAGTCGCTGGTACCGATGGCGATTGGAACTATATTCAATTCTGGCTGTCGCGCCTGCAAGAAAGGAAGCTGAACCTCGATAGCGTGTTCGGCGCGGTGCGCGGCGCTGTTCTCTTCGAGCGCAGGAAACCGCCGCAGCAACCGAGCGCCCATTTCCGCATCGGCCGCAACCTCGCCCAGCGGAGTTTGCCACGTGGTGTTGGCCATAATCGAAAGCGGACGTCCCTTGCCCGTGTGATTGGGACACAGAATCACACAGCGTTTGGGGATCTCGAGACGCGAATATACGGCCCCGGCGACGCCACCGGAGTAAATGTATCCCGCATGGGGAGCGACGCATCCGATGGCGGCGATGCGGCGGGTTGCAACCGCGGGAGAGTACTGCCGAACGTCGCGCAGCAATTCCTCGGCGCGGCCCGGATAAAACCTGCCGGCGACTGCGGGAGTTCGTACAGCGGAAGTCGAAGTCATAGGCGGTCTCCTGGCGGAGACAACTGCACCGGACAGTGGATAATCGCAATCCCGCTTCACTTGTGACCGAACAAGAAGCTCACTGCTCCGGCGAAGAGCATCAACAGGATCACTACCGCAATAGCGCTACCGACGAGCCCAATCTTGTCCTTGAACCACAATCCCCATTGTATTAGAGGGGGATACATGGCTCTTTTATCTGAGGCCACTGCAATAGTCAATTCAACAACGTTTGAACCGCTGTCGCAGTCCGCCCATTCCAGAGAATTGCCAAAGCTCTTCAGTTCCTTATCCGGTCCGGCAACTCTCTCTTTTTCGAGAATTTGCTCGATGAGACTTCGCGCTCTGCTATCCAACTCGGAAGGAATGGAGGTCCTACTAGCCAGAATTTCCTTTTCTTCTTCGCTGAATGGGGTGCCTGCTTCTTCCGCTTCGTTGGCAAGCAGCGCCAGCATGTGCTTAGCTGGATCTACATCGCGACCAAACGGACTTTTCCGAATCCAGCTCATCGTGGCTAACTCGACATGCTACTTATTCGCTGTCCGCCTTACTCAGTGCGCGGAACAAAGCGGCGCTTCTTTCGAGCGGCAGGGCTTCGGCCCGAATCGCAGGTTTCACGCCGCTTTTCGCCAACGCGGCTCGCAGCGTATCTTCATCGTACCGCGTCTTCAGATTATTCCAGAGAGTTTTTCGTTTCTGGCCAAAACAAAGTTTGAGGAACTGAATAAACTCGGCCTCGGGAACCCGCAGCGACTCCAGCCGCGGTTTGATGGTAATGCGAACCACGCTCGAATGAACCTTGGGCGGCGGAGCAAACGCCGCTGGCGGAAGCGTGAAGAGTTGCTCGATCCGGCCGTACAGTTGCGCCGTCGCCGAAAGCAAACCATAGTCGCGGCCTCCCGCCGAAGCCGCCAGGCGATCGGCAACTTCCTTCTGCACCATGATGACAATGGTCGAAAAGTAACGGTGATATTCCAGCAGCCGCAGCAGAATATCGGAGGTAATGTAATACGGCAGATTGCCGACGACGCGGGCCGGTTCGGGCGCGAAGTTCAAGCCGGTGCGAAGGCTGCCGGGTTTCGCCCCGAAGACAGTGTCCAGTTCGATCGTCAGAATATCGCCTTCGATGATTTCAACATTGGGTTGCAGGGAGAATTTCATCCGCAGCTGCGCCGAAAGGACACGGTCCAATTCCACCGCGATCAGCCGCCGTGCCTTCCGTGCCAGCACATCGGTGATGGCGCCGCGGCCGGGGCCGATCTCCAGCACCGTGGCCTCTGAAACATCGCCCAGGGCCTCGACAATGCGCAGAGCCGCCGCTTCGCTCGCCAGGAAATGCTGTCCCAGTTTAGGCTTGCGTGAACTCGTTTGTACGCTAGCGCCCTTCGTCACGTTGACCCTCTTTCTTTCCGGCCTTAGACTGAAGTGAATTTGTAATTGGCGATTTGTAATTTGCAATTGAAAAGAAACGACTCAACGATTTTCAATTACAAATTACAAATTTCAAATTACAAATGGCCAGCTTAATCATAACGTGAGCGAGGCTTATCGAGTTCTCGCTCAGGAGGCTCTTTCGCAATGCATATCGCTTTCGCAGCATCCGAGTGCGTTCCCTTTTCGAAAACCGGCGGACTGGCCGATGTGGTCGGCGCCTTGCCGCGGGCGCTGGCCGCTCTGGGACATCAGGTGAGCGTGTATCTTCCGCGCTATCGCCAAACCAAGCTGGCCGATCCACAAACGGTGGTGCGCAGCATCACCATCCCTTTCGACGACAAGTATCGCTTCTGCTCGGTGGTCATGGCGGGCACGAATACGCCCGCCGGGGTTAAGTTTTATTTCGTGGATTATCCGCCCTACTTCGACCGGGGGGCGCTCTACGGAAGTCCAGCCGGCGACTATCCCGACAACGCCGAGCGCTTCGCTCTGTTTTCGCGGGCGGTCCTCGAAGCCTCCAAGGTGCTGGGCGTGCCGCATGTGTTCCACTGCCACGACTGGCAGTCCGCGCTCGTGCCGGTGATGCTGCGCACGCTCTACGCCGAGGATCCCGCGTTTCGCGAGGTTGCCACCGTGTTCACCATCCACAACATGGGATACCAGGGCTTGTTCCCGCCCGATACCTTGCCGCTCCTCATGCTGCCGTGGGACCTGCTCACGATGTCGAAGATGGAATTTTTCGGCCAGGTGAATTTTCTGAAGGGCGCGCTCGCGTACTCCGATTTCGTCACCACGGTCAGCAAGAAATACAGCCAGGAGATCCAAACCACCGAATACGGGTTTGGCCTGGAAGGCGTGCTGCGCGATCGCTCGGCGACCGTGACCGGCATCCTGAACGGCGTGGACTACGACGAGTGGAGCCCGCAGACCGACAGATTCATCGCCGCGAAGTATTCGCCACAGGATCTGCGCGGCAAGTTGCAATGCAAACACGACTTGCTGCACACCTTCGGAGTGACGAGCGCCGATTCCAAAGTGCCGGTGATTGGCATCGTTTCGCGCTTCGCCGCCCAGAAGGGCTTCGATTTGATCTCCCAGATCATGGACCGGCTGGCGCGCGAAGAGATGATCGTGGTCGCACTGGGTGCGGGCGACAAGCTGTTCGAAGATATGTTCCAGCGGCTCAACAAGCAGTTCCCGAACAAGATTGCGGTCAAGGTAGCGTATGACAACGCCATCGCCCACAAAATTGAAGCGGGCGCGGACATGTTCCTCATGCCTTCCCGCTACGAACCCTGCGGCTTGAACCAGATTTACAGCCTGAGGTACGGCACCGTTCCCATCGTGCGGGCGACCGGCGGTCTCGACGACACCATCGAGCCTTGGGACGCGCGCACCGGCAAGGGCACGGGCTTCAAGTTCTCCGAGTACACGGGCGAGGCCTTGCTCGCGACCATCAAGCAAGCATTGCTCTCCTATCGCGATGCGTCGTCGTGGCAGACGTTAATGCGTAACGGAATGACTCGTGATTTTTCCTGGGGAGCGTCGGCGCGCGAGTACGGCAAGATCTACGATCGCGCGCGACAGGTGCGGGCCGCCGCGAACGCGGTCCCAGTAATCGCGGACTTGAAGAAGGAGCCAGTGCTGGGCTGAGCGTCGCGCCCAGTAAGTTCGCGGCACAAACTTAGTTTGTCATCCTGAGCGAAGCGAAGGACCTATGCATTCTGCCCGCGCCGACAGAATACATAGCGTTTTGCCTTTCATACCCCGCACACTATAATCCCCGCTAGAACGATGCGCGACCATGAAGAAACCCGGATTCGTGCTCTTAATCGTCGTCGGCCTCGCTATCGTGTGGCATATCATTCTCTATCTGCCAATGGATAGAGAGCGCTGCGTGGACGAGGTATCGTCCGGCACCTGCAAACTCAGGCTTACGCTCCGAGTCAATCCCCTAACCGACGTGGCCGTGATAACGGCTCCTCCGGCGGCAGCTTTTGGAATTACGGACCCAGCCGTAGCGGCAGGCTTTCAGTGGGGGTTCGCGCTTACGGGCACACCAACGGCGGAATCCCAGCTCAATCTCTACGCCCGACAGTACCTCGACTTGTATGCAATGCTGCTACCCTATCGGGTCAGCATTATTAACCAGAATCTGGCGGCAGACAACCCCGTTGTGGCCCAGAGCTCGCGCGATGACTGGAAACAGCTGGAAACACACTCCGATTTTGATCTGGGGGCCCATCTTACCCATTCGCTTGCGGACGCGACCCTTACAAGCGGAGAACGGGTGGAGATCTACAAAGTGATTGACGACTTTTCATTTAAAGATCGCCATCAAAGAGAAAAACCAGAAACCGTGATGAGTGCTCGCGTCGGCTCCATCGGGCTTGCCAAAGACGGTAGTCAGCAGGTTTTGGTGCAATGGCCAGAGTCAACGGGATTCTGCGGTGCCAGCGGAAACTGCCCGATATGGATTTTCATTCGTCACGGCGGTCAGTTGCAACTCGCACTTGAAACGGGTGGCCAGGATATCATTCTGCGAAGCACATTCAGCCGTGGGTTTCGTGACTTGGCGATGAGTTCGCATTGGAGTGCCTCGGAGAAGTACTTTTCAGTTTACCGTTGGAATGGCACTAAGTATGGCCCAGCAGATTGCTACATCGCAAACTTTGATTCCAACCCGCCAGTGATTACAGATTGCGAAAAGTGACCTCTGCAGACCGACGCCGAGGGTAAGCAGGTGGTATGACCGCAGTGGATGTGTCAAAACAACTAACCGGAAACACAAAGCTGTGGCGATACCTGTCGTTGGACAAGCTTATTGATCTCCTCTCAACCGGAGAGCTGTTTTTTGCGCCACTTTCTTTTTTCGTGAAGACTGACCCGTTCGAGGGCTACCTGCCGGCTGCGGCTATGAGTGCTCTTGCTGAGATAACTCGGCAGCCCGTAATGGACCTCGAATCATTTATCCCCGTACTCGAAGATCACTGCAAACGCACGGGCCGAGAGCTTGCCAGCGGTGAGCGGGAGATATTACAGCACAGAGTGGAAGACCTTAAGACCACTTTGAAGAGTTTCTTCCTACCTATTGCTCATTGCCAAACTGTAAATTGTTGGCACGCGAATGACAGCGAATCGGAGGCTATGTGGAGACTGTATGCAGATAACGGAAAGGCGGTTGCTATCGAAACTACCCTTGATGCCTTGAGGGAGTCCATCCAGTCTCAGGAGTCTGAGCATCGCGTGCACATCTATCCAGTGAAGTACTTGGATTTCTTCGATAAGGGCCTCAAACCAAGGGATTGTGTGGTTGAAGGACACCTAACCCCGCTCCTCAAGCGACTTTCTTACCACCACGAAAACGAGGTGCGAGCGTTCATAGGTCGCGTGCCCAAGGATCTTCAAGAATCTAGAAACATAAAGTACTGGCAGCCCGCCCCTGTAAGGTTGCCGGTAGATGTAAAAACGCTAGTGAGGCGAGTGCACGTGTCGCCCTACCCAAGCGAACCTTTCGAGAGTAGCGTCATCAAGATCTGCGAGTTGCTTGGATTGGATGTGGGCGTCGTCGAGCCGTCCAAAATGTTGTCCGGGCAAGAGGAGCTCCTGAAACAGCTAGATTACTGATTCCTTGGCGGACGGCCGAGGCGCCTGTTGTTCGGATTGAAGTTCGGCCGCAAGCCGCGCTCGTCCACGCTGAGTCACCTACTGGGCAAACTCGCGCATGGATTCCTGCGTGATCGCGCGCCCTTCGCCACGGGCAAGAGAAGCTTCCGCCTCATCGACGGCGGCCAGGATTTCCGCGCGGCTACGTTCCCGCTCCTCCCACAAAGAAAGAGCTTCCTTTACCGCGTCTTCCTCGCGTCGAAGCCGCCCGCTGTCAATCGCTTGCTGGACAACGGCCCTTTGATCGGGGGTGAGTTGCACTTCCATATTGCGTTAGCGTAGGAGCCGGAAGCGCGAGTGTCAAGCGCCGCCTCTGCGGGCGTGCAGACTCTAATATCATGCCAGAACGCCTGTTCCTCCGGTAAAGGCATGCCTCGATAGGAATCGCCTCGCGGTACACTTCTGCAAGGCACTCCGATCACCCGATGACCCGATCAGCCGATGGCCCGATTTCCCGCACCATCTTCCACGTCGATATGGATGCCTTCTTTGTCTCTGTCGAGGAATTGTTTGACCCGTCGCTGAAGGGCAAGCCGGTGGTGGTGGGCGGGCAGCGCGACGAACGGGGAGTGGTCTCGGCCGCATCGTATGCGGCGCGGAAGTTTGGCGTGCATTCGGCCATGCCGCTGCGGACGGCGGCGAAACTTTGTCCGCAGGCGATTTTTGTCAATGGGCATCCGGAACGCTATCGCGAGTATTCCGCGAAGGTGCACGAAGTGCTCGGGCACTTTTCTCCGCTGGTCGAGATGGCTTCGGTGGACGAGGCTTATCTCGACATGACGGGCACCGAGCGCCTGCATGGCCGGCCGCTGCATTCTGCTCATCGGCTGCATGAGGCGATGAAGGCGGCGACGCAACTGAACTGCTCGATCGGGATCGGCACATCGCGGCTGATCGCTAAGGTTTCCTCCGCCAAAGCCAAACCGAACGGAGTGCTCTGGGTTCTGCCCGGAGAGGAGGCAAAGTTTCTGGCGCCGCTTGCAGTCGGCGACATCCCCGGCGTGGGCAAGGTGATGGAGCAGAAACTGCACGCCATTGGCATTCAGAAGGTCGGCGACCTGGTGCGCCTCGAGGATCACGATCTGGAACACCGCTTCGGAAAATGGGGGCTCGCGCTGGCAGGGAAGTCGCGGGGCGAGGATGCGGGTGGATGGTTCGACAACGAAGTGGGAGAACACGTCGATCCCAAATCGATCAGCCACGAGCACACCTTCGACGAGGATACGGGCGACGCCGAGCGCTTGCAGTCCACGTTGATGCGGCTCAGCGAGATGGTGGGACGGCGGCTGCGCGAGGGCGGATATTTTGCGCGCACGCTCCAGTTGAAATTGCGCTACAAAGATTTCTCGACCATCACGCGAGCGCAATCGCTGGAGCAGCCGACGCAGATGGATAACCAGATTTTCGATCATGCGCGGCGTCTGTTTTTCGCCAACTGGAAGC
>JBEKFN010000030.1:0-18514 GCA_050013295.1 Terriglobales bacterium | reverse complement strand
TTCGCTTGTTTCTGAAAACGTGCCTGGTAGCGCCGCGCATATTCGCCGTACTTGGCCATCGGCACGTCCCCGCCGAATTGGGTCTCAAACTTGTTCGGGCTCACAATTTCGGTCGCCGAGAACAAAGCCCGCGCCGCCCGGTCGCGTTGTTCGACCTGCGACTTCTCCACCGGTTCCACAATCTCCGGCATACCGATGGAGTGGATTTCATAGCGCGGCTTCATCACCTCCTGCTCGAGATAAAAAAAGACCTTGGCAAACCCCGGCTGTTTCTCCGCCAGCGCGAACACAGCTTCATCCACCACTTGCAATCCGAGCGCGGCATGGACGCCCTGGCCGCGCGAGTTGGTCACGCGAAATTGGATTCGCGCCTCGCCGCCCGGTTTATAGACAGGCGCATCCGCCACTGTCTCAATCTTCAGTTCGTCCGCCGGTTGCACGAAGATCAGGCGATGGTCCCCGACCGGGCGTGCGTCCCTGCCGAAGAGGTACGCGCTGAGATCGACCGTCCCCGCCATTTCCGGCGTAGCTGTCAAAGAAAGTTCCGCCTCGCCGTTTTCAAGCTCCAGGTCTCGCGTCAGCACTGTCTGCCCTTCTTTGACGATGTCCACGTACGCCGCCCCTCGCGTCTTGGTGGAAAAGACCTTGAGTTGAATGCGCTCACCGGCGCGGTAGACGGCGCGCTCCGTGCGCAGCAGAATCTGCTCCTCGCCCACGCGAGCCTGGAGTTGAACCGTGCTTGACGCGTGGTTTCCTTCTTGATCGGTAGCGTCAATTTCCAGAATTTCGCTACCGCTTCCCGCCTTCACACGAGCCACGGCAACGCCGCCATCGTCGGTGGCAACATGTTGATCCGAATTTCCAGCGGCATGAACGGTCAGTTCGGTCTTCGCCGCAGTTCCATCGGGATAAGAAGTCAGGACAAAAACCTGGTTCTCGAGATTAGGAACCAGCGTGCCGCCCTCCGGAACCGCTGTGATCAACAGCGGCGATTCGCTGACGGTTATCGGCTCGCCGCGAGTCTCCGTATGACCGGCGGAGTCTTTCACCGTAGCCTCAATCAGCACGCGGGCCGCGCCGTGGCTGAGAGGCCGTCCGGCCAAATATTTCGGCAGTTGAATGTCAAAGCGATAGGAGCCATCGGAGTCCGTCTTGCCCTGTGCCGACGCCACCTCCACCACCGCAACATCCATCGCGGAAGCTTTAATGCCGATTTCGGCATGGTCCACCGGCTTGCCAAAAAAGTAGTTGGCGTGCACCGTGCCGGTGACGTGATCGCCCGGTTGGTAGCCGCGCTTCTGCTTCTTGCCGTTCTCGCTGAATTCCATGGCCACCTTGAATTTTGGAAGCACGTATCGTTCGACATTGAGCGCGATCTCCGCCGTATTCGTCGGCGCCTCCGCGTCGCCCGTCTCTGAACGGAACATCAGCGCCCGCAGGTGGTACGTGCCCAGATTGACTTCATCGGCCAGTCCAAATTCGGCCGAGGCAACTCCGAACTGATCGGTCTCGGTCGCTTTCTTGAATACCTTGTTGCCGCGAGAATCCTCGAACTCGAAAGTCAGCTTGTGCTTGGCCGCCGCCTCGTGATCGGAGCGGTCGAGCGCCAACCCGCGCACATGGATCGTTTGGCCGGGTTGGTAGATTGGCTTCTCGGTAGTAAGAAGAATGGAGACCTTGTCTTCCAGTCGCACTGCCTGAGTAAACTCGGTTGAGCCAATCGGAGTATCCACAACATAGCGCAACTGGTAACTGCCGACTAAGCCGGCAGGAAAGCGGAACTGTGCCTCGGTCGTCCCACGACGATTGAGTTGACCCGCAAAAAGTTGACGGGGTTTCTCGTCGGCAGCGACAAATTCGATTCGTACCGAGCTGCGACCGGCAATGATTTCATTTTTCGAGTCGGTGACGATCACGCGCACTGCCGCCGCGCCGCCGGTCAGGTAAGACTGCTGTCCCAGGATGTGAATCACCGGCGTGCGCAGGATCTGCGAGATGGACTCCGTGCCCTCCAACGCGGCAGTCTGCTTATCGTCATATTCAAAGCGGTACCGGACGCGATGCCACACCAGATCGTCCAGCGGCAGCGGCTTCTCCAGCTTGATCTGGTCTTGCCACCGTCCTGGTCCCGCGGCCACTTCAACCTGCCGCTCGGCGCGGCCCAGCACGTTGTCTTCCGGATCCAGGATTTCAATGGTCAACTGTCCGGCTCCGGAGCGGGCAGCATGGTAAGCAATGGTTAGGTGCAACAATCCGTGCGAATAGGTTGCAACGGTAGCAGGCGCGCCGCTGGACGCCTGGAATGGCCGCACGGCGACGAATGCTGTGATCGTCAGAAATACAGTGAGGATGAAAATGAGGAATCTTGCCGGGTTTCCGCGTTGATTACCGTTGTCCATGTCATCTCCGTGAAGATACGAAGACTCTTTGTCGATACACGTGTCATCCTAGTTCAACTAAGAGAACGCGCGCCGGGGCCGTTCTTGCGCGGACCCGGATGCGGCGCACCACCGTTCGTCCGAACCATTGAGCCTGAACAGGACTAGCGGTTTAGATGCCTTCTGACGGCGCCTTCGAGCAGGCAATGCACGAGTGCCAGTTTGAAGTGTCACTGCGACGAGCACGGTGAGGTAGCGCGGTCTCTTCCGAGTCGTCCAAAGAGTTCTATATCCATTTGGACACCACCGGCAACGACTCAGTTCCGGATGACAAGAAATGACTGCTGACGACGCAGATGGGTTTTCTGCCTCCGTCTTCTAGGACGATGCAATTGCAGCGCTTAATTTTCGCAACTCGGCACTGTCCAATGCGATGAAGCGAAACGGCTGCAAACCCATCGGAGCGGCGGAACAGGGGCTGAGCAGTTCAGCCAGGGCGAGCACCGATCCAATGTGTGTCGAAAACAGCAGTTCCACAACTTCTCCTGAACTGAGCGGTTTGAGCACTCGAAGCAACCCGCCTGTGACAGAAATGGTCTGAACTCTGGCGGATGAGTGTTGTCCGTCCCTAAATCGGATCGTTGCGGGGGGCATGCCTGGAAGTCGCACACGGACGGGACGCCGCATGCAGAGCGATATGGGGGAGGTCACCATGCAAGGAAATAATGCTACGGAGTCGATGAGTCAGGCGAGATTACCAAGGCACAGTGTACGGGCCGAGCATGGAAACGGACCGTTCGTGTTTGCTCCCTCGGGCACTACCGAGGTTCAACCATTCAGCCCGCATAAGCGTATGCAAGCGGCGCGCTCTTGTACTTCTTGTAACCCAGCGCGGTCAGTCGAATCACACCTCGAACCTGTTCCTCCACCAGTCCTTCATTCCTCAACTCCGCGATTGCCAAACGGGCGGAAGAGGAATCGACAGTTTGCTTGGACAAGATCACAAACTGATCGCGATCCTGTTCGTAGCGGAGAACGAGCGTGACGAGAAGGCCATCCCGGATGTTTTGCGCAGGCATGACGCGATCTTAGGCACATGAGCAGGACCACGGAATGGCCCTTCGGTGTCGGTCGTGGTGACGTGTGTTCATGCTTGTGTTGTCCTTCTGGATGCCTGGTAATGAACATTGGTAACCGAGCGCCAGCCAGGTCGTGCACGGATGGTCGGCAAACAAGAAGTAATTCGGTTCCTCCCTGTTCTGAATTGGTGCTGGGAGCGCTGAAGCCGGAGGATGAGGACCGCTTTGCAGAGTCCGCGCAGGTCGCGGCAACGAAGTTGGAAGCGGATCGCGCTGGAATTCCCAGGTGTAGCGCATGTGACAGAAGACGCGTCTGACAGAAGCGAGACGAGAAAGACGTGAAGGCCTTGCCGGAACGGGAGTGCATACGGCCGTTCCGCATTGCGAATGCCGTCAATCCCCTCGCGTCTATCATCGCCGGGCGTCTTGCGTGTCACACACAGTAGGCAAAGGATACTTGGTCGGACGCGCAGACAAAGGTTGCGTGCCCGCAGTGGTCCGGACAACGCCTAAGCCGCTCTCGAAACCCACGTGAATCTTTTGCCGCCCAGCCTGCTAGACTGACGAACGACAAGGAGGCACTCTTCTGTGCACCGACGCCGCGAGAACAACAAAGATGACGTGGGACTTGGAACCCGGGGAGTATGGGCTGGCGAGAAGGGCAAGTATTGGGAGCGCGCCACGCAAATCCCGGTGGCCCTTAGCGTGTCTTTCGGCTACTACGATGTGAACGAGTGGCTCGCGGTGGCGCAAGGGAAGAGGCCTGGCCATATCTACAGCCGGAACACAAATCCAACCGTAGCCGCCTTCGAAGAAAAGGTAAGAAATCTGGAGACAGCCGAAGCCGCCACCAGTTTTTCGAGCGGCATGGGAGCGATCAGCAACACGCTTTTTGCCCTCCTGTCTCCGGGCGATCGCGTTGTTTCCATTCAGGACACCTATGGAGGGACGAACAAGCTGTTTATAGAATTCCTGCCTCGATTCGGCATCAAGGTGTCGCTCTGTGATACAAGCGATCACAAAGCAATCGAAGCAGCCATTGGCCAGGGGTGCAAGGCCATATACCTGGAAAGTCCGACGAATCCGACGGTCAAGGTTGTCGATCTCGGTCGCCTGGCTACAGTAGCCCATCGTCACGGTGCTGTGGTGATCGTAGACAACACACTGGCTACGCCCATCAATCAACAACCCGTGAAACTCGGCGCCGATCTCGTCATTCACAGCGCAACCAAGTTCCTCGGCGGGCACGCTGATGCGCTCGGCGGTGTGGTGTGCGGCGCCACCGATCTGGTGGGGCGGATTTATCACTTTCGTGAGATCACGGGCGCCTGCCTCGATCCCATGGGCGCCTACTTGTTACTGCGCGGAATGAAAACTCTTCAGCTGCGGATCGCGCGGCAGAACGAGAGCGCGCTTAAGATTGCGCGATTCCTGGAATCACACTCTCAGGTAACCAGGGTCTTCTACCCCGGATTGGAGTCCCACGAACATCACGAAATTGCCCGCCGGCAGATGCGCGGTTTTGGAGGCGTGCTCAGTTTTGCCATCCGCGGCGGTTTCGATTCCGTGAAATCTTTTCTGCCGCGTCTGCGGTACGCACATTTAGCTGCGAACCTTGGGGCCGTCGAGACGGTCGCGGGTCCACCCTCCACCACGAGCCACGTCGAGTCCACCAAGGAGGAACGCGCGGCGAGCGGCATCCCGGAGGCCCTCATTCGTTACTCGGTGGGGATTGAAGACAGCGAAGACCTGATTGCCGATCTGCGTCAGGCGTTAGAGAAGGTCTTCCCCGCAAAGCGGCGGGCAAGACCGTGAGATATCGCAGACCAGGATCGGGTTGTTGCAGGAACAGCGGGTTGATCAGGCGATGTTGCCGGAGCCTGGTTCGGTTCCGCGCGCCCGCACCAATATCACGGTGGCATCGTCGCGCAGCCCCTTTCCATTCGCAAATTTCATGACATTCGCCAGCAGACCATCCAGCGTAACGTCGGGTGATTGCATTTGGGCGAGGAGCCTCTCCGCGCCGTATTCTTCCCCGGAATCGATGTCAGCTTCGGTGATTCCGTCAGAATAAAACGCGATCCGCGAATGCTCGCCGAGCGTCACTTCCGTCTCCGAGAACTTGCTGGCTGAGATTCCCAACGGCAAGCCATGCTCGTGATTGATCCAGCGGTAGCCGGAAGGCTCGACCAGCAGCGGTGCCAGGTGGCCGGCGTTCGCGATCCGCAAAACACGGCTGGACGGATCGAGTTCGGCATACACCATGGTGACGAAGCGGCCACTGGGAAAATCTTCGATCATTATGTTGTTGAGACGCGTCAGCACCTCGGCGGGTCCAGACCCGGTTTGCGCCAGCGAACGCAACATGCCGCGAGTCGCGGACATGAGAAGCGCCGCCGCTGTCCCCTTGCCCGAAACATCGGCTAGAACCAGACCCCAGCGTCCGTCACGCAGCGGAATGAAGTCATACCAGTCGCCGCCGACCGAGCCCGCCGGAATCGAAAGCCCCGACACCGAGAACCCTGGAATCAGCGGAGAGCTGCGAGGCAACAGCGCCTGCTGAATGGAGCGAGCTTCTTCAGCCTCGCGGCTCATGCGCTCGCGTTGTTGCCGCTCATCGTTGAAGCGCCGGGCGTTGTGTACCGCGACCGCGACGTGACCGCACAATCCCTGCAGCAGCCTTAGTTGGTCTGGGCAGAAAGCGTTTAGCTCGCGATGAGAGGCGGTGAAAACTCCTACCAGATCGCCCTCGCGTTGTAGCGGGATGGCGACCTCGGAACGCGTGTCCGGCTCGCAGGCCATATAGTAGGGGTCGCGAGCGACGTCGGGAGCATAGTGCATTTTGCCAGTGGCCGCCACGTGTCCCACCATTCCGGCGCCTTTCTTGAGGCGATGGCCCTTGTGGAAAACGGTGCAGCCGCGAGCGCCGGCCAGTATGAATTCATTCTGTTCAGGATCGTGGAGATACAGGTTGATTTCGACGCAGCCGAGCGATTCCGCAACCTCATCGACGATCCGCGGAACGAGTTCTTCAAGGTCGAGAGTGGAGGTGATCCGTTGCGCGAATTTTTGCAGGCGCACCAGTTCCGCTACCCGGAGAGCGGCGGCTGTTTCAGGTACAGGCGGGCTGGAAAAATCGAAATTCGCGAGTGAGTTGGTGGCCACGACGAAACCCTCCTGCCGGTCGATTGCGCCTGTTCTATGATCCCTGTTCTATGATCTATGAGATTGCAGAAATCATGGTTCCGATTCTCTTTTTATCCGGCTTGTTGTCTTGCGGGATGGGAAGAATATGGGAAGCCAAAGCCGAGTACGCGAAGTTGCAATAGCCCGTCAGCTACGCGGTAACTTGTACCCGGAATGCACTCCCGTAATTTGAAAATGCGCCCGCGACGTAGTCAAATCGATTCACTCGCCTCTTCAGAACGATCACGCCACCGAGTTCTGGCCCGTGCCGAAGCGAAGGATAGATATGAAATTCTTGCAGCGACTCCTCGCAGAATTTTGCTCCCATCGGTTTACTTGGCCACGAATGAGTGGCAATGGCCAGCACTATCAAATCTGTCTCAGCTGTGGAACTGCTTATGAATATGACTGGAAGAGGATGCAACGTACTGATCGCCTGCTGGTGATGAACGGACAACACGCCCTCGCCTCGACGGGAACTCGATTGCCGGGAACTGTCAATTGACTGAGACAGGCGAGTTCAGAATTGTTGGTTTGAGATTTCCACTGCGCAGTCTGGCTTTTTTTGACTTTGGGCGATCACCTCACATCAATCTGTGATTCCTGTCACTGACAAGACACGTTGATTCGTGTGACCTTTGCCAATCTCGCCCCACCGAAGAGCAGGTCTCACGACGGTGTGCACACCCCCTGAGGCGAGAGTCTTGAACGTCGGCCCCTCTAGCAATTGTCTGTCGGTGACGATTCGTGTTTGGGGCCTAGTAGATCGAGGCCGGAACGTTCGTAGCGGAATGATCGACCTCGACTATGGGCCCTGCTTCCGTCCGTGAGGGAGGTCTGGTATGACGCGCAAATCCATCCGTAATTATTCTCTCAGCGTGGTTGCGGCTTCTGTCGCTTCTGCCGCAATTCTGGCTCTCTTGGTGGCAGCCGCTTTGAAATTAGGCTAACTGGAAGCGCAAACAAAGGGGGTGGCGACGATGGCCACTTACGGTGAGTGGATAAAGAAGTCTGCGGGTATCGGCGCATTACTCGGTGGTCTCGCCGGGTTTTTCTATGGAGCCTACATCATGGTGACCGGCCTCACTTTCGGCTGGACAGATGTATTAGACACAGTTGGGTCCGTGGTCGCTGTGCTTATATTCGCGGTGATATTAGGTAGCCTTTGTATCGCAATTGGTGGGCTGGCCGGACTGGTCTTAGGCATCGTTGCCTCTCCGCTTAGCTCACTCCACTCTCGGAGGTCTTGATATTTCTCCGCATCGATCTCCCATTTCACCTTGTCGCACCGCCACGCCTTCCCACCTCTAGGCATGTCGATCAGGCCCCACTCGTAGTGCGCATAGTGTCAGTGGCAAAATCTCGCTGCGCTCGTGAGGTGCCCAAAAATCACACTTTTGCCGTCGCGAACAAATGCCGATACTTCCTTGCGAGAGACTGTGCTCGCTCCAGCCCCGATAGGATAACCAGCGCCAAGCCAAAAAGTAGAGTTTTCATTTGGTCCGCATTAGAAGTTCCTACCATGACTTGTCGCGTCTCCCGCGCCACTATATCTTGGAAGTTTCTCTATCCGAAAAGTTCATCATGAAGCCGAGGATGCGTCTAATTACCGTAGTCACGGCCAACTCTCATTGCAGGGAGAACAATTCTGATTTCGCCAATTATCGCTTGCCGACGCTCAGGCGCGTCGATAGACTTTGCTGTCAGATCTCTTGTGGAAGAAAGACAGGATGCCGAGATGACCCAGCAGCTCCTAATGCTCCTCGTTGTGAGTGTCCTTGCCATTGGCCCGGGTCTGTCCTTCACCTCAGCAGCGCAGGAAAACAGCGTCATTATCAGGCCCGGCTATAAAAAAGGACAACAGAGCCACACGAAGTTGTCTTTCGTCATACCACAAGGCTGGGTCAAGGATGAAAAGGCGGCGAAGAAGCTCGGCTTGCACAGTGTCCTCGTGCCCGCGGGAATGACGTTGGAGAATGCAGACAAGGTAATCACCATCGCTTTCCAGAAGAAGGACCCGAATAAACCCGGACTCGAGAATCTCAAGAATTTCGTCAGGGCTGACCGGCAGAATACTCTGTCCCAGTTCCCCGATGCCCAATTCGAAAAATGGCAACCAGCTAAACTCGATCCCGGTAAACTCAACTTCCTGAGTTTCGAAATGTATGGGAAAGAGAGGAACAAACCATCTCCACAGCGGTTTGTAGTATTGGATACGGATGACGGCTATTTCAGCATTGCACTGACTACCAGGACGCGAAATGATCTCCAACTTCCTATGTGCGAAGAATTCTTTAACACCTTAGGAATCGGACCTTCCCATTAAACCCTACCGTCCAGTTAACGTAATATCCCTGCCACTTATTGACTGTGTTCGTGTCTGAAAGTTACAGATTTTGCTGGACGCAGGTGGAGGTACTTTCGTAACTCTCGGTTGGGCAGTTGACAGCGGTATTCTAGGTGTGATTCTCCCCCTGTTCTTAGCCAAATGCACATCAGGGTGTAGTGCGGCTTGTCACCGCGAGGCGATTGTAATGACGATGATGTTTGGCCGGTTCGAAATCCAGAGTGAGCTTTCGAAGTCCGAGACCGCCTTGATCTATAAGGCGCTGGACACGGAAACCAACCAGATCGTGGCGCTCAAGACGCAGAGTCTGGCGCCACTCGGCGACCGTGCCGACGCGTTTGTGGAGACGCTAATCGCCGAAGGCGAGAGCACGCGCGATCTCGCCGGCCAGAACATTGTGCTGCTCTACGGCGCCGGCGAGATCGACGGCCAGTACTGCGCGGCCATGGAGTACATACAGGGCAACAGCATTGCCACCATGTTGGCGCGCAAAGAAGGCTTCTCCATCTGGGACCTGCTCGACATTACGCGCCAGGTCTGCGCGGGCCTGGAGCACGCTGCCTCCAAGGGTGTGACTCACCATTCGCTGGAGCCCGGCAAGATCATGGTGCAGTGGGACGGGATGGTGAAGATCCTGGGCTTTGGCATCTCCACCATGAGCCTTATTGAGGCGGAATCGGGAAAAGGCTTGGGGCAGCTTATGCCCTACTGTTCTCCCGAGCAGATCCGCGGAGAAGCCATCGACCTGCGTTCGAACCTGTTTACCTTAAGCACGATCCTTTACGAGATGGTGGTGGGGCGGCAGGCCTTCGATGCCGCAGATCCGGTTACGCTTGTAAGCCGGATCGAAAACGAGATGCCCGCCAGTCCGGCTGCGGTGAATTCCAAGATTCAACCGGCGGTGAGCGCGCTGATTATGAAGGCGCTGGCGAAAGATCCCGCGGAGCGTTATCAGAGCGCGCGCGAACTGGTGGACGACCTGGAGAAGTGCAAGGACAACGGCAACGGCAACGGCAAGAAAACCGCGACGGATACCAAGAAGACGACCCTGTCGCCGAATGTTTCCGTCAGTCGCGCAGCTCGTGCGGCCGCGGCCAGCAAGTTCGTTTCGTCAGCCTCGAGCACCGCCAGGCCCGAGCCTTCCGCGCCATCGGTCGCGCTCAAACCTGTTTCTCCAAAAATCGACGCGCCGGTGTTTTCGCCGGCCCATCCGCTGGCAGCCGAAACCAAAGCCGCTGCGGCCGCGGCGACCGGAGGGAGTGCCTCGCGCTTACCCGGGACCAACTCTGGTTCGGATTCTGATTCGAACTCTGATTCCAAATCTGCTCCGAACTGTGGCGCGGGATTTATCAGCGACTTTGAAGTAACTGCTCCTGAATCCCAGGTCGGGCGCGGCCCGGTTTTATCGGCGGCGGTGGTGGAGCGAGAATCCGAGCGGTATTCGCCTCGCGTGGCCTTTGATCCAATGATGGCCGAACCGGCGGCGGGCTCATCCGGCAAGAGCTTTTCTGACCTGGCAGAGATGCCTCCTCTCAAGGAACCGGTTTTCACACCGCCGGCTCCCGAGCCGGATGAGGCGTCGCGCCCCGAGGAGCAGGTCTTTCCACAGAAAGATCCGCGGAAAGAAGAGAAGCCAAGAATCCAGCCGCGGGAAGTCGTGGAAATGGCATTCAAGGAAATCTCGACCATTCCACCGCAGTTGATGCTGTATTCGATCCTGGCCGCGGTTGGACTGATCCTGGTGGTTGCGATCGCGGTCTTTTTCCATGTTCACTCGGAAGACGATGGTTCCACGGCTGCTCCGCGGCCGACGAAAGCAGTAAGCTCAGCCCAACCGGTTGCCCAGAAGCCGGTGGCGCCACGAATCGAGAAACCGGCTCCGCCGGTTGCAGAGGCTGCACCGAGCCTGACGGTACGCCAGATCGAACCGCGCAGGTCGAACAGCAGTCGACGGGCGCCCGCTCCAGCCCCAGCCCCGGCGCCGGTCGTGATTTCGGGCCAGGAACTGATTGACTCCAGTCCGCAGGGCGCACAGTTTCAGGTCGATGGAAGCAGCGATCCGTCGTGGATCACACCGTTCACTTTGATGGGCCTAAGTCCCGGTAAGCACGTCATATATGTGAGCAAATCGGGCTATTCGTCCGAGATGCGGTCGGTCGATGTTGCGGCCGGCAGCAAATCGTCTCTGCTGCTTCATTTGTCGCCGGTCAATGCACTGATGGTGGTGAACAGCACGCCGCCCGGCGCCGATGTCATCATAGACGGCAGGCCCATCGGGAAAGTAACCCCGGTGCAGTTCGCCGTGGAAAAAGGAAACCACACAGTTCTGTTGCGCAAGCAAGGATACCTCGACGAGACCGTCACCGCCGATCTCGGTCCCGGCCAGAATTTCCAGTACTCGCCGGTGCTCCGGGCGCTGGGCAACACGTCGGACATGCGGACCGTTGGCAAGTTGAACAAGCTGTTTGGACGCGGCGGAGAGAGCACGGCTGGCATGGGCTCGATCAGCATTCATACCCAGCCGAAAGGCGCACAGGTCGCCATCAACCAGCAGGTTCTCGATAAGACGTCGCCGGTAGATGTCATGCTGGGACCTGGGACCTACATCGTGGATGTCACGCTGACCGGTTTCAAGCCAGTGCACAAAGTCGTCAACGTCGACAAGGGCGGCAAGGCCGCAATCGATGAAATTCTGGCGCGGCAATAGCCGCGATTCGGCAACTTTTTCCACAGCTGCAAGTCACACTTCTGTGCGGTGGCGCGGGCATTCCCTTCGGTTTTCCTCGTGAAGAGACTCAAATGCCAGGCGCTGCCTAATTGCTAAATCGAAACTTGAGCCGCCGTCCGCCCTCCGCAGGTGTAGACTGGCTGAAACAAGAAGGGTTAACACTGTGTCGTTGCAGCCCACGCCGGGTAAGTTGAGTCCCGATCTGTTAAAGGCCCTCCACGGAATCAAATCGGCTCGGCTGTTCCCCAAAGGTGCGACGCTGTTCCAACAGGGTTCCGCGGCAGCGGGCGTTTACCTGGTGGAGAGCGGTGAGGTTCGCGTCCTGCTCCCAACCGGTCAGAGCCAAAAGCAGCTTCTGGAAGTCGTCGGTCCTGGAACCGTGCTTGGGCTGAGCGAGAGCATGACTGGGGAAAAGTATCGCATCACCGCTGAGGCGGGCGACCAAACGACGGCGGCTTTTATTCCGCGGGAAGATTTTCTGGAATTTCTGCGTCAGCACGGCGATTACTGTATGCAGGTACTGCGGCTTTTGAGCGAAGACTTGCACGGACTTTACCACAAATTCCGTAGCATCAGTGCTCATCCGGGGCGTCCGCGGCACCGGCCGCTAGATGAGCAGTTGAATTGAGCTTTGATTATGCTTTGAAGGGGCGCGGCTTTAGCCGCGCCGTAAGTGTCGCAAAATCAATGACGCTTTAGCCGCCGAGGGTGCCTGCGTCGCGCAACACGAACTTTTCCGCAGCCTGCTAGATCTGGTTTCATAAATGCCTTTCAACTCGGAAGGCACGTCGTCCCACAGGGCCCGCATTACTCTAGGCCCTGAACGGCACGGTTGAACGGGCTGCGGAAAAACTCGGGTTTCGTATTCGGGTTTCGTGTCAGGGTATCGCTTTAGCGATACCGTAAGAGACCTTCTAAATCAGATGCCCCTTTAGGGGCTGGGCATCGAGAATCCGCTTTTTCCGCAAGCTGTGAAGCCGTGCCCCACACAAAACCGATTTATGAAACCAGCTCTAAGAGATTGACAGCTGACAGCTGAGAGCTGACAGCTAGTTCGCTTTGAAGTTGACCGTGATCTGCGTCTGGATTTCGACTGGTTCGCCATCGAGGTAGTACGGCTTGTATCTCCACTGGCGGACAGCATCGAGCGCGGCGCGCGCAAGGACGGCGTCTCCCCTGAGTACTTTCGTATTGATTACGTTGCCCTCTTTGTTGATGGTGGCTTCGATCTGCACTGCGCCCTGCGCATGAACCTTGAGTGCGGCTGGCGGATAGATTGGTTGTACCCGCTTGATCAGCAGTCCCTGGGACACGCCCTGAGAAATTCTTATTGTTGCCAGCGAGGGTTTGGGAAGACTTGACGATGCCGAAGAGATCAGGCCTTTCAAGTTGCTGTCGTCCGCCGATGCAACCGTGAGCGGGCTGGGAAGCGAAGGCGCGGACTCCTCGGCTTGGGCCGGCGTTTTGTTTCCCGACTTCACGCGTAGGGGAGCCGAATCTTTCTTCGTTCCCGGTTCAGAGTTTGCGGCGACGTTCGCGTCGATCCGGATTACCTGAGGGTTGCTCGCGCCAGCCGATGGCTTGTTCTGGGGCGCCGCGGTAGCCGTTTTGGGAGCTAAGGTCGGGGTAGCGGAACTCGCCCGGCCCGGTGTGCTCGTCGAAGGCGCTGCTTCTGGGGACGACATGGGCGCCAGAGCAGGAGCGGGTTGCCTCGAGTCTTGGGGTTGGGGCGAGCTTACGGGCTGCCGCGCTGGGGTTTTACTGGACTTGCCAAGTTCGCCATAACCGAGGTAGCCGAGCGCGGCCAGAGCCAGGACAGCAACAACTACCATCAGGATTTTTCTGACGCCGCCCGCTCCCCTGCAATCGTCTTCGTCCAAGGCAACGGCAAAAGACGGGGCCCCTGTAGTGCTCACCGAATTGGACGTTGGAAGTGCAACGGTAGCGGCCTCGTGCGACGAACTGGCGGCCTCTGATACAGCGGGCTTTGATTCGGCGCGCTTCGATTCGGCCGGCTTCGATCCCGCGGCCTTCAATTCAACGACCTTCGACTTAACGATCTTGGTTTCTTTCGCTGGCGGAGCCGTGACTTCTTTTGCCGGAGCCGGTGCTGCGGCTGATCCCGGGGCCGACGTGAAATCGGAACTGGCATCTTGCGCTGCTACGGACGTGGCGGCGATGGTTGTCTTGCTTTGCGCTGCGGGCGCAAGAACGACCGCCGGATTGTCCTCAACTTTTGCCAATGCCGTTATTGTCGGAAGCCCCCCCGCCGCCAGCGCTTCCGGCATGGTCGCCGTCATCGGTGCTTCAATTGGTGCTTCAAATTCAGGAAGGTCGGAAGCGCTGGGCGGTGGAGCAGTGGCTGCAGAGCTTCGACTCGCCAGTGGGAATGAATTGCCGGCGGATACGGGAGTTGTTTTTGCCTGCATTCCGTGAGCTGCCGCGCCGGCGGCATCGGAGTTTTTGCGCAGAAGTCCGCGCGCGACCCGAAGCGTACCCTTTGCCTGTTCGACATTGATCGGCTTGGTGAGCACCAGGTTGGCGCCGATGCGGTAGGCCTTGGCCACGCCCGCTTGTCCTTCGACCAAAGCGAGGGCCAGCGAACTCTGATTGCTGCTCGAGTTTCTGGCGCTCTTGAACAGCAGGGAAGCGTTCTGCTCGTTTTCGCAGTCCACCGCGATGGCGTCGTAACGCTGCGTCATCAGCTTCTTGACCGCCGCAAAAGGTTCGTTAACCGCCTCCACGCTGAAGTCCAGTTCGCTGAACACCTGACTTACCACGCGAGCTAGTTTTTCATCGGAACAGAAGAGTAAAGCTTGGTAACCCATGATGAGGCCATCCTAGGTAATGAAGCGGGTACCAGCAAGTTACGTGGGTAATTAAGAGGAGGTCGATGGTCGATAGTCGTTGGGCGCTGGTTTTTCGCGCTCCGACCTGCGATCGACCGGCGACTAACGACCAACGACATCCTGTTAAGGCCGCTGAAAGTCGACGAGCACGACGGTCTGGAAGGGCTGAGCCTTGCCGTCCCGAACGTAGGGCCGATAGCGCCACTGCTTCACGGCGTTGATAGCGGCGGTTGCCAAGGCCGCGTTTCCCTCGACCAGTCGCACGCCCTCAACCTTGCCGTTCTCATCCACGACCTCCTTGAGGACAACCGTTCCTTCCGCTGCCCCAGAGCGCGCTTCGGCCGGATATTTCGGCGCCACGCTGTAGGCCAGCCGGTCCGCGGCACCCTTGGAAGAGAGAACGATCGCGCTGCTCTCCCCCGGCAGTTGGGTGCCGGACGAAGTCGCAACGGTGGCGTCTTTTTTGCTGTCGCTGGGCTTGGTTTCACTGGATTTATCAGGCTCTGGCTTGCCGACAACAGGTGCAGCGGTGGTTGTGGCGCCGTATGTTGCTGGCGCAACTGCCGTGCCTGGAGTCGCTGCCGGCTGGCCGGGCGCAGGCGCCGCAGTTGTGGCCGGAGCCAATTGAGTCGAACGCTTTGCGGGGCTTGGTGCCGGAGCCGGCGGCAACCCCATTCCGCCGAGGGCCAGCATGCGATCAATCTGCGGTTGGGCGATGGCTCGGAATCCCGGCTGATAAGTCCACACGGCATAGAAGCCGCCGCCAGCGAGCGCGAGCATCAGCAACGCGACCAGCATGCGCCTTTTGTGCTGGCCTTGCGGGTGGGACGAAAAGGCCGGGGCGCCAGATTTGGCTGCAGCTTGAGCCGGCGTTGCTTTGCTCGGTCCCGAGCTTTTCAGTTGCGATGCCGCCAGTTCCTTTTCTTCCAGTTCCGCCAGCACCGGATCGTCGGAAGGTCTTAGCGGGCGCCCGGCTTTCCAATTTTCCGAAACCGCGGGAGCCGAAGTTGACTCTGACAAAGAAGTTGACTCTGACAAAGAAGATGACTCTGACAAAGATGGTGCTGAAGAGGACGCGGGCTGCGGATTCAACTTTGGCGTAGCTGGTGTTGCATCGATTTCGTCCACGGTGGAATGCATCTTCGCGGTGACGGCTGGCGAGGAGAGCGTTGCGGCTAAAGCGCCGGGAGCAACGCTGGGAGCGACGATGAGAGCGACGCTTGGAGCCGCGGTTGGAACGAACCTTGGAACGGGCTCGGCAAAGCTCGTCAGCTGCGAAGAACCGGCTGCGGCCGCTGCCGCCAGCGCGCGTTCTTCGGTCGAGGCCGCGCTGGACACAGCCACGCTGGTCGTGGCAACGCTGGACACGGCCGCGCTCGGCGGCTGCGAGGCAACACTCTCGTTTGTCTGAGGTTCTTTTCGCACACGGCTGACTGCGGTGCGGATGGTGCTCCGAGCCTGGTCTTTCGCAACCGGCTTGGTAAGAATCAATTCCGCGCCCAGGCGAAAAGCGGTGGGCAGGCCTGCGCGGCCATCGACAATGGCGATCGGGACAGGGTTGTTGCCGCTTTTTCCGCGACGGCAAACGTCAAAAATCAGCTTGGCTGCCGGCAGATTTTCGCAATCGACCAACACCAGGTCGAAGCTGTGCGAATTGATCCTTTGGGCAGCGGAGGCTCCATCCAGGGGACGCTCGCAAGTTACTGACATCTCTTCCAAGACTCCAGTAATTGCGCTGACCGCCTGGTCATCGGGCGACAACAGCAGAGCATGAGGCATAGCTCTCTCATGCTAGGAACCGCCGTCGAAAGCCGCAAGTTACCGGGGTAAGGGGCCTGCCGTGGCGGCCGAGATCGCGGCTTGCAGGCCATGCGGCGCCCGCACGCGGAGCCTAGAGGCTGCGGAAAAACTAACGTTTCGTATCAGGGCGCCGCTTTACAACTTGCGGAAAAACTCGATGTTGCACCTGATTTTGGGTGGCGCAGCGGTTTACCGCTGCGATAAGTGGCTTCATGGAACAAGGCTTATACTTATTGCGGAAATGCGCGAGTCAGACCCGCCGGAAACTCTATGCTAGACGCCACCGATCAAGCGACATTTCTCGCCATACGCGAGCTCAAACGCTCGATCCAAAAATCAGGTAAACCGCTCGTGCTCTGGATAGGCGCGGGCGCAAGCAAATGGCTCGGTTTCCCGCTGTGGAAGGAGGTTGCACTTGACCTGAGAAAGGACTTCTTTAAATACGTCGCTACCTTTGACAACCCCGGAGCCCTCAAACTAATCGACGCAAGCTCCTTTCCTGGATTCTTCCAACAGTGCCGGGACCTCGACCAGGCACGTTACTACCGGCTCCTGAGCGACACTTTCCTACCTCGACCCGATACTGCCCAGTATCGGCGGTTTACCGAGGCCCTCGGAAAAATCGCGCCGCTGCATATTCTGACGACCAACGTAGACGAGTCAATCGAACAAAGATTTCCTGGGGCCGCGGTTTTTCAGCGGTCCGACATTGGCGGCTGTCTAAGGCAACTCCAGGACGGCACCTCGTTTGTCGCTAAGCTACATGGCTCTCGAAGCGCAATCGAGGGCACCGTGTTTACTGACGAAGACTACGAGAAACTCAAAGCCGACACGGGTTATGTCAACACGCTGAAGGTTATCTTTGCAACAACGACTGTTGTGTTCCTTGGCTACAGCGTTAGCGACCAATACTTAGTTGACCTTCTCTCAGACAATGAGCGGGACATGAGTCTTTTTGGCGCGGGGCCCCACTTTGTAGTGAGCACCACCTTCAAAGAAACCCCATCAGTCCGCCGAATAGGCTACTCGATAAAGCGCTTCCCGGACCACCGCGCCGCGCTGACCGTGCTGGACCTCATCCGTCAAGTCGAAGCCAGGAAGGCCGAGCTTGCCGCACGGAGCGAGACGACCGCGGGAACAGAAGAAGGAGACAAGCTATCGCTCGGAACAAAAACCGCCTATTTCATCTCAGACTTCACGCCACCTGGGACGTGGTCTAGCGGGCACAACCTCACATTCCAGACACCCGACGGAAGAGAGGTCGAAGCTGCGGTGGGCCTAGGTTTCACCAACGACGAGATACCATTCCGTGAGTCAACCGCTGCTCACGACCTCACTGTCGGCCTCATATGTTTTGACGTTGTATATTTTCCGCTCTCAGCAGTGTGGAAGGTTTTCCTACTCCTCGGCGATTCCCTCTGGAGCCTCGTTCAATCCGGGGTCATTCGACTGATTCATCTACAGCACGAACCCAGTGTCGTGTTTTCCGAGAAAGGAGCCCTGATAGGGGAGATCGGCCTCATGACACTCGCCGCCAAGGCCGGCGGCCCGGAAACCCCGGGCGCAATCCTCAGAAGGGAAGTCAAGCCGGCCGCCGGGAGGGAAGCGGAGGCTGAGAGGCTCATCGCCGAGGTGGAGTCACGGATTGTTGTATTCGCCGCGGGCGATAAGATAGAGCTGGCGAACCTAGCACGCGCGTCGTTCATGATGCCTGACGTAGCGCGTCTGCTCGGAATTGGCGAAGCCATTCTCCCCAGCCAAGTTCCATCGTGGCTGAGATTTCCCTGCCTACGGATGGCGCATCTGGTTCACACCGGTGCCGTTTGTGACCATCTTGGTATTCAAGCAGCCAAGATACCTTTCGGTGGCGTGCGGCTAACAAGCGCAGCGTTCGGGGTGCAGTCATCCGCGGAATCAGCCGACCATTATGCTAGCTATGTTCTCTCGCAAAGATTTAACACCAATGTTGGCGCCGCCCTTATTGCTCAGCCCGCGATCCTTCAGACGATCCTGCGGTTCCGCGATACCGCTGAGGGCGAGGCATTCCGCAGAGAGGTTCGTGATCAACTTCTAGCAAACGCGGCGAGCGAATTTTCCGCTTCGATTAATGCCGGACTCAAGAAGAACATTCCAATCCCGGTTCTGGA
>JBEKFN010000029.1:0-18627 GCA_050013295.1 Terriglobales bacterium | reverse complement strand
GACCGGCGAGGACGAAGCCAAGTGGCTGGGATGGCTCGGCATTACCGATGAACAACTTGCCAACGCAGCCCAGCTAGAGGCGCTCGCGGATGAGGTCAAGAGCGCCGGCTTCTCCGACATTCTGCTGCTCGGCATGGGCGGATCCAGCCTGTGTCCCGAAGTACTCGCACTGACCTTCGCGCAAACACCTGGCTTCCCGCACCTCCACATACTCGACTCGACTGACCCGGCACAAATTCGCAGCGTCGAAAAGAAGGTCGACCTCGCCAGAACGCTCTTCATCGTTTCCAGCAAATCCGGCAGCACGCTCGAACCCAACATCTACAAGCAGTATTTCTTCGAGCGCGTACTGCAGACGGTGGGCAATAACAAAGACAAAGCGGGCAGCCACTTTATCGCCATCACCGACCCCGGTTCGAAGATGCAACTGGTTGCCGAACGCGACCGCTTCCGCCACATTTTTTATGGCCTGCCCTCCATCGGCGGGCGCTATTCCGCGCTCTCGAACTTTGGCATGGTTCCCGCCGCCGCCATGGGCCTCGACACTGGCAAGTTCCTCGAGCGCACAAAAGAGATGGTCGAAGCCTGCAAACCGTCCGTTCCCGTGGAACAGAATCCGGGAGTAATGCTCGGCCTGATCATTGGCACAGCCGCAAAACTTGGCCGCGACAAAATTACGCTCATCGCCTCGCCCGGAATTGCCGACCTCGGCGCGTGGCTCGAGCAGTTGATCGCGGAATCCACCGGCAAGCTCGGCAAAGGCATCATCCCGGTCGATCGCGAAGCGCTGGGCGCACCGGAAGCTTACGGCAACGACCGCATCTTCGCCTACCTTCGGCTGGAGACCGCGCCCGGCGCGGCGCAGGATGCCGGGGTCGCCGCGCTGGAGAAAGCCGGGCACCCTGTGGTGCGCATCGCCGTGTCCGACACCTACAGCCTGGGGCAGGAGTTCTTCCGCTGGGAAATTGCCACTGCGGTTGCGGGCTCGATCCTCGGGATCAACGCCTTCAATCAGCCCGATGTCGAAGCGAGCAAGATCGTCACGAAACAACTCACCTCTGAGTACGAAAGCAAGGGCTCGCTTCCTCCCGAAAAGCCGATACTTGAAGAAGCGGGCTTCAAGCTCTTCACCGACGACAAGAACGCCGCCGACCTCAGCCACGCCGCCGGCTCCGGCCACTCACTGAAGAACTATCTGCGCGCGCATCTGGCACGTCTCGGCGTCGGCGACTATTTCGCGCTGCTTGCCTATGTCGAGACGAACGCCGAGCACGAATCGCTGCTGCAAAACATGCGCATAGCCGTGCGCAATCGCAAACGCGTGGCGACGTGCCTCGGCTTCGGGCCGCGTTTCTTACACTCAACGGGACAAGCTTATAAAGGCGGCCCCAACAGCGGCGTGTTCCTGCAGATCACGTGCGACGATGCCCAGGACTTGCCGGTTCCCGGGCAGAAGTACACTTTCGGAGTGGTGAAGGCGGCCCAGGCTCGCGGCGACTTCCAAGTTCTCGCCGACCGCAAACGCCGGGCGCTGCGCGTGCACCTCGGCAGCGACGTCAATGCAGGACTCACCAAACTCACGGAACTGGTAAAGCAGATTCTGTGATAGCTTCTCGATGAATCGCGGGTCGTGTGGCGACGGGCCTTTGGCCCGTCCCGACCAAGCGAAATTAAGGAGCAGCCATGCAACTGGGAATGGTAGGTTTGGGGCGCATGGGCGCCAACATGACGCGGCGCCTAATGCGCGGCGGTCACACCATGGTGGTTTCCGATCTCAGCGCCGACGCCGTCAAGGGTATTGCCGGCGAAGGCGCGGTGGCCTCCTCTTCGCTGGACGACCTGGTCGGCAAGCTGACCGCTCCGCGTGCCGCGTGGATCATGGTGCCGTCCGGCGATGCGACAGAAAAAACCGTGCAGGCCCTGCTCAGCCGCATGCAGGCGGGCGACACCATCATCGATGGCGGCAATTCGTATTTCAAAGATGACGTACGCCGCGCCAAAATCTGCGCCACCAAAGGCCTGCACTACGTCGACGTCGGCACCAGCGGCGGCGTCTGGGGGCTCGAACGCGGATACTGCATGATGATCGGCGGCCCGAAAGAAGCTGTCCAGCGCCTCGACCCGATCTTCAAAACCCTGGCGCCCGGACGCGGCGATATTCCGCGCACTCCGGGACGCGAAAAACTGACTGGGCCTGCCGCTGGTACTTCCGCCTCTACTGCCGAAGACGGTTACATCCACTGCGGTCCCTCCGGCTCCGGACATTTCGTCAAGATGGTGCACAACGGTATCGAGTACGGCATGATGCAGGCCTACGCGGAGGGCTTCGACATTTTCAAGAACGCGACCAGCAAAGACCTTCCCGAGGATATCCGCTACGATCTCAACCTGCCCGATATTGCCGAGGTCTGGCGGCGCGGCAGCGTAGTGAGTTCATGGTTGCTGGACCTGACGGCGATGGCGCTGCTGGAAAATCCCACGCTCGCCGAGTACAGCGGGTTCGTGCAGGATTCCGGCGAGGGGCGCTGGACGATCCAGGCGGCGCTTGAAGAGGCGGTTCCGGCCGAAGTCCTCACGGCGGCCCTCTACACGCGCTTCCGCTCGCGGCAGGATCATAGCTTCGCGGAGAAGATGCTCTCCGCCATGCGACAGAAGTTTGGAGGGCACGTTGAACCGAAGAACCATTGAGTCATTGAATCATTGAGGTATTGAATCATTGAGAAGTTTGATTTCAATGGATCAATGATTCAATCGCTCAATGATTCAATAGTTCCACACGAGGAAACGATGGCTCAAACAGAGGTTCTGCCAGCAACAACCAAGCCGCGCGTGGGGCGTACTGGAGATCCGTGTGTCATGGTGATCTTCGGCTTTACCGGCGACCTGACGCGCCGGAAGCTGATTCCCGCTCTTTACAATCTCGCCAGCCAGCAATTGCTCTCGCGCGAGTTTGCGGTGATCGGCGTGGGCCGCACTCCCATGAGCAATGACGACGCTCGGAAGAAGGTCAGCGAAGATTTCAAACAATTCGCCACTGCCGCCGTCGACGCCGATTTGTGGGAATGGTTTGTCCGCCGCATAAGTTACGTCAGCGGAAATTTTGACGACCCCGCTACCTACGACAAGCTGAAAGAAACGCTGGCCAAGGTTAACCAGGAACACAACTCGCACAGCAACTATTTCTTTTACCTCGCCACTGCGCCCAACTTTTTCGGCGACGTGGTCGAACGGGTCGCGAAAGTCGGCCTGATGACCGAAGAGAATAGCCATTGGCGGCGGGTGATTATCGAAAAGCCTTTCGGCCACGACCTGGATTCCGCCAAGGCTTTGAACCAGCAGCTGTTGAAAGTCGCTTCGGAATGCCAGATCTACCGCATCGATCACTACCTGGGAAAAGAAACGGTGCAAAACATTTTGGCGCTCCGCTTTGCGAATGGGATTTTCGAGCCGATCTGGAATCGCCGCTACATCGACCACGTGCAGATTTCAGTCGCCGAAACCGTCGGCGTCGAGAAACGCGGCGGCTACTACGATGGCGCTGGCGCCTTGCGCGACATGGTTCCCAACCACATCATGCAGCTCATCACTCTGACCGCGATGGAACCGCCGATTTCGTTCGATGCCAACGCGGTGCGCGACGAGCAGGCCAAAATCCTGCATGCCATTCAGCCTTACAGTAACGAGGATGTGCTCAGCAAAACCGTTCGCGGGCAATACGGAGAAGGCGTCATGGACAACGAGCCTGTGCCCGCCTACCGCTCCGAAGTTGGCGTGCCCCCGGACTCGCGCACCGAAACCTTCGTCGCCATGCGACTCTTGATCGACAACTGGCGCTGGGCGGGAGTTCCCTTCTATCTGCGCAGCGGCAAGCGGCTGCCCGGGCGCAATACCCATGTCGTGATTCAGTTCCGGCGCGCGCCCTTCATGCTGTTCCGCGAAACCCAGGTCGAACACATGATGCCCAACCAACTGGTGCTGCACATCCAGCCGGAAGAAGGCATCTCGCTGCGCTTCGCCGCCAAAACTCCCGGGCCCGCCATGCAACTGGGCGAAGTAAATATGGATTTCGCATACGCCGACTATTTCGGGGTCTCTTCTGCGACCGGCTACGAACGCCTGCTGCATGACTGCATGACCGGTGACGCCACTCTTTTCCAGCGCGCCGACATGGTCGAGGCCGGATGGAGCATCGTCAATCCCGTACTCGATGTGTGGAAAGCGCTGCCACCGCGTAATTTCCCCAACTATCCCGCCGGAACCTGGGGCCCGAAAGAGTCCGACGAGTTGATGGAACGCGATGGCCGGCGCTGGAGAGATTTCGAGAAATGATGGGGAATTTGTAATTGGTAATTGGTAATTTGTAATTGGTAATTTGTGGTTTGGAGATCTCGAAGTTTGCTCCAGCAAACCCAAACTCAGGTTACAGATTTGCCAGAGTACTAAATTACAAATTACAAATCGCAAATTACCAATTTCTTATGCCCTCGACTCGAACCATCGAAGTCCTGGCCACTGCGGCCGATCTTTTTCACGGCGCCGCCGAAGAATTCGCGCGCGCGGCCCGCGCCGCCATTGGCGCCCAGGGACGATTCGCGGTGGCGCTCTCCGGGGGCTCGACTCCAAAAGGTCTCTATTCTCTGCTCGCCGCCAGTTACGCCGACTTCGCCTGGAACCGCGTCTTTCTATTCTTCGGCGACGAGCGTCACGTCCCGCCCACCGAGGCCGACAGCAATTACCGAATGGTGAAGGAATCACTGCTGACGAAGATTGCGATTCCAGCCGAGAACGTCTTTCGCGTGCCGGCGGAAAATCCCGATGCCGCCGCCGCTGCCGCAGACTATGAAGCCCAGCTCCGCCGCTTCTTCGAGCTTCGGCCCGGCGAATTCCCGCGCTTTGACTTGATTCTGCTCGGCATGGGTCCCGATGGCCACACCGCTTCCCTGTTCCCCGATTCCCTGGCGCTCGACGAACAGTCGCGCCTGGTGGTCGCCAACTGGGTTGCGAAGTTGAACACCCATCGCATCACCTTTACTTTCCCTGTGCTCAATCGCGCTGCTGAGGTGATGTTTATGGCGAGCGGCGCGGACAAGGCCGACATACTGCATCAGGTTCTCGAGGGTAAGAGCATTCCTCCGCTGCCTTCGCAGAGAGTGCAACCGTCCGACGGGAAGGTGTTGTGGATGCTCGACGAAGCCGCCGCCGCTAAGCTAACTCGCTGAAATCGGGCATTCAGCTCAATGAATGCCAGCCCCAGGTAACACAGCACCGCTCTTTGTTCTGATTTCGTAACAAATAAGCTCTGAAATCTGCCCCTTTAGACCGTTCCCGATCACAGCTCTTTAGCCGCCAAATGGTTGCCAATACTCGTCTTGAGTCGATGAGAATGTCTAAGCTTGTTCGTGTTTCGTAACATAACGAGTTAGCTCTTGACACTTTGTAGTACTAAGCCTAAGTTGCGCCTTCCGTTGCGGAGTTTAGAAGCGATGCTGCAGCCTGATGCGGGTCGTCCCAAATTAAGCAAGGTAATTCGCATCCAGACAGCGATGGACCGAGCGACGAGGGCGACGAGGGCCGTCATGAGTCGGAAGTTGGTATGGGTCGAACAACAGCGTTTTCGTGGTTTTGGTTGCTCCGAATGCGCCTGGGTCTTCAACCCTTCGAGCGCGCCCAACTTTGAGTTGCAGCGCGACAAAGAGTTTGCATTGCATGTTTGCGCCGATCACCCAGGAGCCAAAGCACCAGGAGCAGGAGCGCTCAAAGATTCAGAATACCAAGATTGGGGAAAGCTTTACCGCGCCGCAGTCCTCGAGTCTGACCGGAGCAAATTGCTGCAGCGGATCGAGCAGGCAGAGGTCGCGATTCTCGAGCGCTCGCGAAGTTTATCGAAGTCGCCAGGCAACGATCGCAAAGAGCAAGAAGTTATCACTCGTGCACTGCACATCTTGAGCCTGCTGCGTAAGGCCGGGCAAGAGCCGTAGCCTCACGGGATTGCCGCTGGAAAGAAGATCGGCTCCCACTATACTCGTCATCGTCGTCTATGCCGCAATCCTGCGAGAGCAGTTGGTGGAAACAGTTTTGCGTCAACAATTCACTTTCATCATTTAGGGGCCACTCGCACCATCCCGGCCCACCATCCAATCAAGCCCGGTAGGGGACCCCACTACCCTCATCCACGCCCGCACCACCCTAACCACAAACCACGGACAAGATTGGTGCCCCATCAATTCGTGGCACAAATAAAAATTTTGGGAGGTTATGAGCTTACCTCAACTGTGGTCGTTCGTTGGTGGTCGCGAACGCTTAGGCGGCGTGGCCGCGCCAGTCGGCGATCTCTTTCATACCTTCGCCGCGGGCGTGCTCGAAAAGTCTGACTTTGTGGCGGGAATGTTCGAATTCGTGGATGTCAGCCCAAACCTCCGCCTGCCACGATCTGTCGTGGGCTGCGGCCTCGCCGCAACTGGCACAGCGCGTATGAAAGGTGACACCCGGCCTCGGAGCAGTCTGCACGTCCTGCAGTTCGAGGAAGATGCAACGCACTTCTTCGATCTCTTCGTCTGGACCCAGAATGTGCTCGTAGCGCAGCAGGTATCCAAAACCGAGTTTGCGGGCTTCGCCTTCCGCTTGCTCCCGGGTGTGGAACGGACCGTATTCGGCCCGCAGTTGCTCCGTCGAGTCGCAGGCCATCCAAAAAATGTCCTTGTAGAGCATACCTACCTCAGTCCAGGTCTGAATGAAAGAAACGCAGAAGCTTTGAACTATGACGCTCCGAACTAATGAAGCGGACGAACAGCTACAGCAGTAACCGAGCAATTTGATTACCGGGATTGCAGCAGTCGGCGCGGCCTTCATGCCGGCTGCTTCTGGCAGAAGTTGGTGGGCTATTTTTCTGAAAACATGGTACTTAGACCGGCAGTCCCGCGAACCCAAGGGCCCGCGGGACCCGCCGGGTATAGCGGCCGGTGTGAAATCAGTTTCCGTCCCCAAACATGGGAGGGGACAATTCCACTCCAGCCGCTGCGGAGGCGTTCCGTGAACTCACAAGTCTATAGCTAGTCTTTGCGAGAGCTAGTCTTTGCGAGCTAGTCTTTGCGCGAATGCTTCGCACCGAGGCCTCACAGCAATGACAGCGCCAACCGGATGGCGCTGCCTGCAGCATCCCACGCTGATCTCGCAACGGGTGGAACCCGTTTCGAAGCCGCGCTCGGCCTCCACGCAAAACAGCAACTTCACCGTGAGCAACTCACGACCATCAGCTTTACAAAGATGCCTGCGACTCGCCGGATTCGCAGTTTCTAGCTCGTTCCTCCGGAAGCTGTCGCACCCGCCTTTCCTTCAGCATCCGCATAGGCAATTCCTACCTCGCGCCCGGCTCTGCTCCACCCTGCCTCCGGTGACAACAGCCCGTTCCCCAGCTGCACATGCCAGTTCGCTCCGCCGTGGCTGGCCACATAGAGCGCGAGTTCGAGCCGGGTCCAGACTCCCAGTTTGTCGAAGGCGGTGCGCAGATAGTTTTTCACTACCTGCTCGCTGGTAGTGAGCACGCCGGCAATGTCTTTATTAGTAAGCCCCTGCCAGACCAGGGTCGCGACCTGAATTTCCTTCGGGGTTAGCCGATCACGGGGTTGCATGGTTGCACCTGCTCCTTGATGAACATGGCGGTGGCGAGTTTCACCCGCTTCCGGCCTTCTTTGATGCCTGCGCGCAAAAACAGCGTGCGCAGGTGCTGTTTGACGGTCCGCGGGCTGATGTTCAAGTGGCTCGCGATTTCTTTGTTGCTGCATCCTTGCACCAGCAGACGCAGTACCTGCTGGTCTCGGGGCGTTATCTTGATTTCATTGAGGTTGATCATTGGCTTTTCGTCGGCTCCTTCAGTTCAGTCTTGGGGTCGCGACCCGCCGTAAACAGAAGCAACCCATTCGCCAAATCTTCGCTACTTAACAACGCCATTTAAAACCATATAGTTACGCTTCACGCTTCTACTTTCCTTCGCCCTTTCTTGGGCCGTTCTCATGAACCGCTTCCACATTGGCATCCAAAAACGGGAATCCCTCCCAAATAGCCCTCCTTTTCTTCGTTTCAGATGACCGGACTTGCACTACAATGGGTGTAGTCTGGACCATCTTTCTCCCCCGCCGACGCCAATGCCCTCAAACCGGCCCAACCTGACACTGGACGAGCAATCCTTTCAGGAGTTGCTGTCAGCCGCCTTCACCATTCAGGAACATAACGACTATCTCAGACAAGCTCAACCAGCGCAGGCAGAACCCGAAGCCCACTCCGAACCCGAAGCCCAGAGCGTTTGCCAACATTGTGGCGCTCCCAAGCCAACCGACGCATCGCTCTGCCCGAACTGCGGCCTCGACGAGTTTCGCCCCGGGGAACGCATGCAGCGCAAGTGGGCCTCGATGTGGCTGATGAGCCAGGAGCAGGTTTTATGGCCCGAGCGTAGTCCCGAGACTCGCGATGCTACCCAGAAGGACGTCCTGCCGCGAGCGGCCGAGCGCACGCCGCTCACTCATTCGGTGAGCGATCCCGGCAGCTCCGGCCTTTTCGATTTACCGGTTCCAGGGGCAGCTGCAAAGAAAACGATCGCACAGGAAGAGACCGAGACCATCCGCGACCGAGTACGCGGCAAATCAGCCCTCGACGGTCTAGCTCTCGACGATTCTGCTCTCGACTATCGAGCTCTCGACAATCAAGCGCTCGACGATCCAGCGCTCGACCCACCGGCACGCGCCAAAGCGCCAGCGGCAAACGAATGGACCACTGCAGCGACCAAAGACTTGTCGCCGGAAGACTCGTATCTGGCCATCCGGACGTTCCAGTTATCTGCCAGCGACGAATCTGCCGCGACCCAAGCAGTGACCGAAGCAACCACCGATGAAACGACCGAAGCAACGGCCGACCCAAGCGATGCCGCCACGAGCTCCTTGATGCAGCGGTTTGCGGACTGGCGTGTGACGCTGCGCTTTCACCGGGCCGACATTTATCTAGGGGTGGCTGTCTTGGTAGCTGTGATAGCCGTCTTTTGGCCGGTGCCCGGCTCGCCTCAACCGGCAGCGCTCGGTCCTTGGGATAGATTCCTCGTGGAGATCGGAATCGCCGAAGCTCCCCCACCCGTAATCCACCTTCAAGGAGACCCGGGCGCTGAGGTCTGGGTCGATACGCACAGCGCTCTCTACTACTGCCCAGGAGAAGAGCAGTACGGAAAGACCGCCGACGGCCGCGTCACCAGCCAGCGCGAAGCGCAGATGGATCGCTTCGAACCCGCCGGTCGCCTCGCCTGCGAGTAAGAGTTAAGAGCAAAGTGTAGGGCGGACACTCTTGTCCGCCCATGCCCGCGGAACCAAACTTGGTCGCCGCTCGAACCGTACAATCTCCACTCGATACCACGGTAGCGTCCGCGAAATGTATCATTGGGCAGGTGGCAATCAATGTTCCCAGGATCTCATTTGGCTGTCTTTTCGGTCTCCGCAGCAATCGCTTTCGCCGCGATCTCGGACGGGGTCGCTCTGGCCCAGAACAATAAGCTGCAGAACAATGTCTCGCAAAACAGTGTTCCGCAGAGCACTGCCCCGCAGCGTCAGAGCAAAGCAGGAGGCGCGGCGGCTGACGTCGCTCGGGGAAAGTATCTCGTCGAAGGCGTGGCCGTCTGCGGACAGTGCCACACGCCGCGCGACAGCAATGGGAATCTCGACCGGACGCGGTGGCTGCAGGGCGCTTCCGTCCCCTACCTACCGTCGAAGCCCGACGTGGATTGGCCGCTCAACGCGCCGCGGATTGGCGGCACTCCACCCGCCAATGATGCCGACATGATCAAACTGCTGACGACCGGCATCTGGATCGACGGCAAACATCTTCGCCTCCCTATGCCCCAGTTTCGCATGGACCGCAGCGATGCCGAAGCTGTCGTCGCCTACTTAAAGTCGGTGACTTCGCAACCATAGCCCGTCGCATTTTGACGAAGTGTTCCACGTGGAACACTTTGCAGGTAATATTGTACGTATTTATATATATTTACATTGGCCCTATATGAAACAGCGGAGACGGGTTACGAGGCACCGGAAGGTCGGGCGGCTGCGGGCTGCCGCCGACGAAGGCAAGCGTCCGTGGGGGCCGGAGCCGGGGAGATGCTACGGGCCGGGCTTCCTTAGGACGACCAAGAAGCGGGTCACGTTGAACCTGGATGCCGACGTACTGGCGTGGTTCCGAAAGCAGGGGCGGGGCTACCAGACGACGATCAATCGGGAGCTATGGAAGTTCATGATGGAAGAGAGGAAGAGATCAGGGGAATAAGATGGAGCCGTTGTACGTATAGGTCTGTACATACTACGAGAGCACGACGCCAGCGCACAAAAAGCGAAATGATGGGACTCGGTGGTGCTTTTTAGTGACCATTGGTCATGCTTAATGGCTGAGATGCCAGCCCAAGTTGTTGATAACGCTAGGGGTCGAGTGTGGTTAAATAGCCACAAGCGGGTAATTGTTACTCTGTAATTATTACAAAGGCCACTTTTGGTGGGCGGGCATCCCCCCCTCGATGGTGAGCCAGCCCCACGCACATTGACGCCGCCCGTTAACGTGGCCTACCCGCCACCGATAGTACCCCCCACTTGACAAGCACCGTCTGTTGTGGTATCTAAACCAGTAAGACGGTATAATTGGTTGTTCTGTTTCGATTTGCGGTCCTCCCTAGCTGCAACCCCTTACAGTCCGGCCGACTAAACCCCAGGGTTGGAGGATCAACGTTTATGGCAAATGACCGTTGCAACGAAGGGCTCGATGAGCGCTGCCGCGATAGAGACGGCACCATAAGAGAGAAGCGCGGCGACACGCTCGTGCGAACGCTCCGAGAAACTTATGGCCAGGATTTTGCGCCTGGCTTCCGCAGTGATACGAAGCTGGAGACCGTTCGGGAGCGCACGGGCAAATCGCTAACCGAACTTACGCGTGACAGAAGGAAGTAGCGGCACAGGAGAGCCCTATGGTGAAATGGCAAAAGAGTTTTCGGACGGTTCCGGCTAGAGTTGAACACAAGCTGAGGAAGTGGAAGACTCGCACCGTCATGGTCGGGTGTATTGCCAAGCTACGGCCGCAGGACATCCGTGACGGAGAGTATGTGCACTTAGAAATCGTCCTGAAGAATGGAACTCCGTCATTCCCGAAAAGTGTTGTTCCTCACTCCTCGGCGGGACGATCGTCCTCTACGAACGCGAATGGAAGAGAAATTGTTCGCAGGGACCTACCGATGGTTAGGAAGACCTACACGATTGAGACGCCGAACTTCGGGGACTGGTCTAACGGCAGCCACGACTTTGTGCAGGTAATAGTGTACGGATTGATATATATTTACATTGGCCCTATATGAAACAGCGGAAACGAGTTACGAGGCACCGGAAGGTTCGGCGACTGCGGGCTGCCGCCGACGAGAGCAACCGCGGGTGGGCCACTTAACGGCGAAGTATAAACGCGGCTTTGTCTTTCGACATTGACCGATATAACTGGGGGTGCGCCACCTCTCGCGCTTTCGACCGAAGGGCCGAAGCTACCCGCCGTTAAGACATGGTTATCTCATCAGCCCCATTACCGTGGATGACCCACCTATTTCTCGTCCCAAGACAATTTGGCGCTCGGGTAATACAGGGAGATCGGATTGTCGCCAGATTCGGAGTCTTGCAACGCTCGACGCACCTGGTTAGCGACCTCGGCCGTGTGGGTCTGCAATTTTGGAACAAGTGTGTAGGCATCGCGAGTCTCAATCGAGATCGTGCGGTACTGGTTAAGGTCGAAGGGCAGCTTGTCCTCTGTCCGCTTGATTTGCACTGTTGGCAGGCGGGTGGTGTGCCGGAGGCATAATTCGTAGAACACATTAGGGTTGTGAAAAGACAGATCAGCAACTACGAGGCGGGCCTTCAAGATGTGCTCAACAACCTGTTTCCCAATCATCCCTGGCTTGCCCATCTGGTCTGCTCGAACCACCTCCAGATTGAATTCCTTTACGGCAGGCTTGACGATGTATTCCATGAAGAAATCAGCGTGCCGCCGTTCCTCCGAAGCTTCTTCGCCAATGGGTGTGATGTAGAAGCAGATTTTTGAGAAATCAATGGAGGCTTCAACGGCGCCCTTGATGTCCGTGGCCTCACCGGGGGCGAGCGGGGTTGGGATCGATCCAGCCACGTTGGCTGCCGTTTGCTGGGCCCCATGCGGCTTCGATTGTGGCGTCTCTTCAAGCGCCTGCTCGATGGGGATAATCCGTTCCGATCCCGCGATTGTTCTGAGCAATCCCAGAAACTTGGCATTTAGGGTGAAGGTGTCAATACATTCGGCCTTTTGGTCCGCTTGAACCTCCGTCTCCGCCAGATAATCCGCAAGTACCTCCTTAGCGGGAAGCTTGTTGCCCTTCACCTTCTCATACAAATAATTGAAGGACGCAATCTTCCTAATAGCCAGCTCAAATCTGGCCGCTAGCTGCTTTGCTTTTGGAGCCTCTTCGTTAGTCGCTTCATTGCCCTGTGGGGTCAATTCCAAGTATTCAGCTTGGTAGCCGCCCTTCGTCAGGCCATATTGACCCGATCCCGTAATCAGCCTACGAGTTTCGGCACTGTCTGGAGACTGGTCAAGTTTCTCGAACAAGGTCAGCCGCCGGACCTTTTGGCCAGCGGCGTATTTCTGAATCGCTTCAGCGAGCGGGATCGCCTCCTGAAACGTCAGCGCGGGAAACTTCCGTTCCGTTCGTGTGCGCGTAGATTTTCTGTTTTCTGCCTTAGAACTGTTTTTCCTAGCCATCTCGCCTCTTCTATGCCGGTCCGGGATCTCTCAGTTGCGGTTCTTCTTGATTAGCTCCGTAACCTGAGCCTTCCAGCCCTTAGCATGCACAACGCGGAAAAAGTCTTCGCCCTGTTTTCCGGTCGCCAAAAGTTCCTGCTTTGTTTTCTTGCTTGCGTCCTCCCAGTCCTTCAGCATGACATACACGGCGTTGCCGTATTCCATGTTTTCAAATGCAACTAGCTCGTTCGTAAACTTTGCGCCGAAGTAGCGACGAAATCCGCCTGTGCCTTGAATTAGGGCTTCGGGCTTCATCTTGTCGAAGAAGTCGTATCGGTCGACGATTCTCTTTCTCGTCTCATCGTCTGCGTTTCGCACGCCTGAGGCGATCTTGGCTATGTTTCCATCGCGCTCTCCGGGTGGGAGAATTTCCCAATTCACGTAGACCGTTCTCAGATAATCTTCCAGTGAGGCGTCTGTCTCAAACACGTCGGCCGCACCCACGTTCTCCTGAAGCAGGTTGAGCAATCGAAGGAGATCGCTGTGGAAGGTCCTCGTTCCTTTGGTTAGGGGCTGATCAACGTTGAAACGAAATACAAACGCCTTGTCCGGGCCGGAACCCTCTTCACCGACGAGCTCGATTGTGATCTCGTTTTCGGAGGGTGGAGCAAATTCGCGTTGATAGACGTCCCTGTTCGATGTCGACAATGTGGCGCACAGAAAACAAATCCCACCCTTGCGCTGGGTATGCGCAAGGATGGGGCGCTCCGCCGGTTAGCGGGGCTGATGAAAATATTCCGACGAACTTAGGCGTTGTAGACCTGCTCGTGCTGACGCGCTTCGTGCCACAGCGCCAGTTCGATCTCATGGACCGCGCTATTCCCTGTGGCCGAAGCTGATGGGGACCGCCATCTGGAACCAGAAGGCGTTGGTCGGGGCCCTATTTTGGACCATCGTGTCGCGCAAATACTTAAACGCAAACCCACCGTGGGGGATCAGATTGAAGCGGACCTCCGGCCCGATGGCAAAATCGCGGCCGCGATTTCCATTGTTGTACACCGCGTTATTCAGTTGGTCGTCGGTCGTCTGCTGGTAAAGAAACCCGTTGACGCCCAGAGCGACCTTCCTGGTGACGGTATGCATGCCGTCAAATTCCCAGATGAACTCGTTTCCCGTCTGGTAATTATTCGCAGTATCCTTGAGGTTGATGATGTATTGCAGCTTGGAGCTGATTTCTTCCCTCCTTTTCAGGTAAGTGAACCCGCCAACCGGGCTCGCGGCATAGTTGTTCTGTCCGATGTTGAGAACGTCGGTCGCGCCCCGGCCAGTGCCCGGGAAATAGAGGTCTGCTTCGTAGAAGAAATGCCAACGCCCCTTGACATACGCTACTCCCAATGGACTGACGCCTATGTTGCCCACCGCAAACTTCGTGAATTTACCCGGAGCGACATGAAGTTCCTGGTCGAAGAACGGAATCACAACAATGCTCTCCACGGTGCCGCCGAGGAAATGGAAGCCCCAATTGTGGTTGAGCTTGATGGCGTTCGCGAAGACCCGGAGTTTGAAACTGACGGGCAGGGCTTTGCCGTCGCCGTTGTCCGTCTCATTGGCGGAAATGAAGGCGGTAAATTCGTAGAACATGGTTCCGCTGGGAGGAGGGGTCATGCCCGGCATGACCGTGTCGACCCCAAGCGGGTAGACGGTCGCGCCATTCTCGGTTGCGTTTACGACTCCGGCCATGAGGATCGCGATCAACAAATGCAACGCACCCCGAAAGACTCTGCACGCCCGCTTACACTCGACTGACTGGCCCATTTGGTTTCTCCTGATCTTCGCTTTCTAAGGTTGGCGCCGAGAAGGATTGTGGTATCGAATATTTCGAGTTACCTTCTTCCCAGCCACTCACTGTGCCTTAGCTCGTGTAATCGGCGATAAGGAGAACGGCTTGAATTAAATTTCGCTCATCTCGGGCGGGTGACTTGGCTCATCGGGATCATTGCTTGGGTGGGAATTTTGACTGCGGCTAGCGGATCGTATCTTCCGGCTCTGGCGCGGCCGGAGGCAGCAGCGAAATTCTAAAGCGCTCCGCGGCCGCCGAGCTTGCGCTCGGCTTGGACGGGCGGGACGCCCGTCCCCACACGAACCCGATTGTTTACGGTTATCGCAGCGATGAATCGCTGCGCCACCCAAAATCAAGTGCAACACCGCGCGGAGCCCAAGAAAACGAATCCCACCCTTGCGCTGGGGATGCGCAAGGATGGGGCGCTCCGCCGGTTAGCGGGGCTGATGAACTTAGTTCCGACGAACTTAGTTGTTGTAAACCTGCTCGTGCTGACGGGCTTCGTACCACAGGGCCAGTTCGACTCGGTTCCACAATCCTAGTTTGTCGTAGATCAAGCGCAAATAATTTTTCACTACGTGCTCGGTGGTCCCGATCGAATCGGCGATCTCCCGGTTCTTGCAGCCCTCGGCTACGCGCTGAATGATGAGTTGTTCGCGTTCGCTGGGCCCGCGGGGGAGTGCTGTGTTTCCATCCATAATTGCCTCCGATAAAGTAGAGTTGCGAGCTTAACCCGCTTGATGCCGCCCTTGATTCCGAAACGGAGAAAGAGGCGGTTGAAATATGCTTTGACGGTGCGCTCGGCCATGTTCAGGTCGCGAGCGATTTCCGCGTTGTCACAGCCCTGGAGCAGCAGATCGATGATTTGCCGTTCCCTTGGTGCCAGTTGGTTGAATTTATCATCCATAAAGATTGCACCTGTCCGACGCCCGAAACCCGGCAACTGGCGCGGAAACTAGGCCCTCCTCAGATCTGGAACCGGGTTTCTCTGTCTCATTTTGCATTCACGCGGCCAAAGTCGGGTGTCCGGAGGTTACTTTAGTGTGAAAACTCAGGTTGCTTGGTTTTCCCTCGGAAAACAGCGGTTGCGGCAGGCATGGCAGGCAGATCTCGGGCGGCGACTATGGAGTTTTGCTCAGTCTCTAGGGTGAATCACTTAGTACAATCTTCCCATATTACGCACCACAAGCGGGATTTTACACAGAACCGCATGGGCGCAGCCTGCCCCGCCCGTCCCATATCCCGTCCCATATAATGAGCCGTGGACTTTAAGCTGGTAAGCAACTACAAGCCCCAGGGGGACCAGGCGCGAGCCATCGACAGCCTGACCCGTGGCGTCTTCGATCGGGAGCAGCATCAGGTGCTGCTGGGCGTCACCGGATCGGGCAAGACCTTCACCGCCGCCAAAGTCATCGAGGCGGCCAACCGGCCTACGCTGGTGATGGCCCACAACAAAACCCTGGCGGCTCAGCTCTACCACGAATTCAAGAGTTTCTTCCCGCATAACGCGGTCGAATACTTCGTCTCCTACTACGATTTTTACCAACCGGAGGCTTATGTGCCGGCGGCCGACCTTTATATCGAAAAAGAAGCCACCATCAATGACGAGCTGGACAAGTTGCGGCTCTCGGCTACGCGGTCGTTGTTTGAACGGCGCGATTGTTTGATCGTGGCTTCGGTCAGTTGCATTTACGGGTTGGGGTCTCCGGAAGCTTACTATGGCATGCTGCTGTTTCTGGAAAAGGGACAGAAGATCAAGCGCGCGGACATTACCCGCAAGCTGGTCGAAATTCTCTACGAGCGCACGGAAGGGGATTTTCGGCGCGGGACTTTTCGGGTGCGGGGCGATGTTATCGAGATTTATCCTACTTATGACGACAATGCTTACCGCGTCGAAATGTTTGGGGATGAGATTGAAGCGCTCTCGCAGATTGATCCTCTGTTCGGGACGGTCAAGCAGCGTTACATGCGGCTGCCGATTTATCCTAAGACGCACTATGTGATGAAGGAAGAAACTCGGGCCTCGGCCGTCGCTTCTATCAGAGTCGAGCTGGCGTGGTGGGAAGCGGAACTGGAAAAGCAGGGGCGGCTGGTGGAAGCGCAGCGCATCCATCAGCGGGTGATGTACGACCTGGAAATGATCAAGGCCATGGGTTACTGCCATGGCGTCGAAAATTACTCGCGGCATTTTACGGGACGGCTTCCCGGCGAGCCGCCGCCTACGTTGCTGGATTATTTTCCTCGCGACTTTCTGCTGTTCATCGACGAGTCGCATCAAACGGTGCCGCAACTGCACGGCATGTATCACGGCGACCGCTCGCGCAAGCAGACGCTGGTTGAATACGGATTCCGCATGCCCTCGGCGCTCGACAACCGCCCGCTTACTTTCGAGGAGTTCGAGCATCGCACGAACCAGATTGTCTATGTTTCCGCTACGCCGGGCCCTTATGAACTTACTAAGTCGGCGGGCGTGGTGGTTGAGCAGATTATTCGCCCTACCGGCCTGATTGATCCGCCGGTCGAGATACGTCCGGTTAAGGGACAGATCGACGACTTGCTGCACATGATCCGCGACCGCGTCTCTCGCAACGAGCGCGTGCTGGTTACCACGCTGACTAAGCGCATGTCCGAGGACTTGGCGGAGTATTACAGTGAGGTTGGCGTGAAGTGCCGTTACATGCACTCCGAAATCGAGACGCTGGAACGGGTGAAGATTTTGCGCGACCTGCGTAAGGGCGAGTTCGATGTATTGATCGGCATCAATCTTCTGCGCGAAGGGCTCGACCTACCGGAAGTGTCGCTGGTCGCGATTCTTGACGCCGACAAAGAGGGCTTCCTGCGCTCGGCTGGGTCGTTGATTCAGACCATTGGACGCTGCGCCCGCAACCTCAACGGACGGGCTATTCTCTATGCGGATCGCATGACGGACTCCATGAAAAAGGCGCTTGACGAAACCAACCGGCGGCGCGCCATCCAGCATGCCTACAACGAAGAAAACGGGATTACGCCTGAATCTATCATTCGCCCGCTGGACATGACGCTGGTCGCGATTGTCGGCGCAGATTACACCGACCTGACCGGGCCCGACGCCGAAGGTATGCCGGATCTGAAATCGCAGGAAGAGTTGGACGCCTACATCGGAAAGTTAGAGAGCGATATGCGGGAGGCGGCCAAGCGCTTTGAATTTGAGAAGGCGGCTAAGCTGCGGGATACGATTAAGGAATTGCGGACTAAGGAGTTCTTGTTCGCGTGAGGACGGGTGCGACCCCGAGAGTAAGATGGATGCGCAAGGCGGGGCCGCGGCTGGAAACGGGCGGGGACTGGATTTCGGTTGGCGTGTGACCTACTCTGGCGCGGTGGAGTTGAGCTTCGCTATTGAACCTGAGTGATGCAGGACACCTTACAGACAGATATTCTCGTTATCGGCAGTGGGCTGGCTGGCCTCGCGGCGGCCTGGGAGGCGGCCAAACGGGGCTGCCAGGTCATTCTGCTGACGCGCGCCTCGAACCCTGCGGAAAGCAATACCGATCGGGCGCAGGGCGGAATCATCTATCGCGCGCTGGCGGAATCTCCAGAACAGCTGGTTGCCGACATCCTTTCGGTGGGCGGCGGCTTGAGTTCCCCTGAAGCCGCCCGGCTGCTGAGCCTTGAAGGCCCGCGTCTGGTGAAGGAAATTCTGATTGACGAGCTGGGCGTTCCCTTTGATTGCTCGGCGGAAAATCCTGGAGAGCTTGACCTGACCCGCGAGGCGGGCCATTCCCTGCCGCGCATCATTCACCACAAGGATCAATCGGGCGCCGCGATTGAGCGGGCGTTCCTGGAGCGGGTGCGCTCGCACCCCAACGTGAAGGTGATTTCGGAAGCGACTGCGGTGGACTTGTTGACCGTTTCGCACCACTCGCTGGAGCCCACCGACGTCTATCGCCCGCTGACCTGCTTCGGGGCCTACGTGCTCGATCAGACGACGGGGAAAATCTTCTCTCTCCAGGCCAAGGAAACCATTCTGGCTACGGGCGGACTGG
>JBEKFN010000028.1:0-18963 GCA_050013295.1 Terriglobales bacterium | reverse complement strand
GGCGCTCCACTACCAACTGTCACCCGCTCAGCCCCCGCGGTGGCTGGTGAAATGCGATATTTCTACAGTTAAAGATTTGCGTCGTAAGGTTGTTCCGACCGACATCATTCGTCAATTCGGGGCTAATGCGTTTTGATCACGGAGCCGACCAAATAGCCGAGGGCCATCGACGCCCCTGCACTAACCAGCCCAAGCAGTGCCCAATTAAGCAGGATCCAATGAAGCAAGCTAGACGGAGCGGCGCGCCCGAACCCGGGGAGTAGATCGAGTTCTGAGACATTTTGACTGAGGACCGGCTGCGCGACTTTCTCCGAAACTTGCTCGAGGACTTCGGGCTTCTGTTCCCGCACGGCCTCGCGCGTCGCCTCGATCGAAATTAACTCCGACGAGCCCGACTCAATCGAACCTGAGTCCGAAGCAGGAGGTCGCGACCAGGCTTCCGGCCTTACCGGCGCTTCCGGTTGAGCAACTTCAGGCAGGGTGCTTTCCGATTCGGTCTCCTCACTAAAGGTTCTGGGAATCATTTCGGCGAGCCGGTCCAAAACCGTCTCGTGGTCCTTGGTGAAACCACGTAAATGCGGAGAGAAAACCTCCAGCAGACCGGCAACCCTGCAATCGGACACGATGGGAGCGGCGATGAGCGAGCCTATGCCCAGTCTGCGCCCGACTTCAGGATCAATGCGCCGGTCGTTTTCCATATCCTCGCACGAGACGAGAAGTCCGCTGCGAACACATTCTCCAGAGAGACCCTGCTGTACGTCCACCGGAGCTCCGAGCGGCGGCGCTGGTTCACCGGCTCGCGCCCGGCATATCATCTTGTCATCCGTGAGAAAGGCCAGAGCCGCGCCACTGGCTCCGGTGAGGCTCAAGGCGGACTCGGTGATCCGCTGCAAAACTGCATCGACGTCCTCGTCACCAATCTCGCGGATCTCGCGGCGAACTGCTTCCAGCGAAGAGAGCATTCCGCTTCGATCGGGCATTGGAACAACATCACGAGGATCAATGACCGGCACCGGCAATCTGCGAGTGCTCCGATACATAGTTGCGACCTTATTAATTAGCCAGAACTTCTTTTCTTGACCTCAAAAAACAGCGGTCAGATTGTAACTCATTCCGCCTGTTCCCGACATACGCCAAACGGATCAGTTCTTCTGGGGTAGAGAAATAGGGGTCCGGATTAGTGGACAATGCGGCGGAGACGACGTAAAGTTTGCGAGTGAACAGCCGCACCGGCCGTATTCCGTCAATAATGGCTCGCGCCCAGCGGCATGGTGGACGCACCGCTGTCGTCGATTCGCAGGGGTCCTTCACTTACAACGATCTGCTGGATGCATCGTCGCGCGTGGCGGCGGCACTACTCGCTGGCCGCGAGGACCTTCAGCGCGAGGATCTTCAGCGCGAGGGCCTTAGCGAAGAGCGCGTGGCGTTTCTGCTGACTCCGGGATTTCCGTGGGTTGCGGCGCAGTGGGGCATCTGGCAGGCAGGTGGCGTCGCCGTACCCTTACCGCTCAACTCGACCAGGCCGGAGCTCGAATATTTTATCGACGATACCGCGGCATCGACCTTGGTGTTCGATGCTTCGGCGGCTCCGCTGCTGTCGCCCATTGCCGCCGCGCGCGGCATCCGCGCGCTGTCGCTGTCGCAAGACCAGCTTCGCGCCCGCCCACCAGAGGAATTGCCGGACATGACGCCGGGCATAACCGATATGAACATGGACATGAACAACGACCGGCGCGCCATGATCCTCTACACCAGCGGCACCACCAGCCGGCCCAAGGGCGTGGTCACAACCCATGCCAACATCACGGCGCAAATCATGAGCCTGGTGGAGGCTTGGGAGTGGTCGGCCGACGATCGCATTGTGCTGTGTTTGCCGCTGCACCACGTGCACGGAATCGTCAACGTTGTTTCCTGCGCGCTGTGGTCGGGTGCAACCTGCCAGATGCTGGAGCGCTTCGACCCGAATGCCGTGTGGGACCACATCGCCAGCGGCAGCGTAACTCTGTTCATGGCGGTGCCGACGATTTACGTGAAGCTCATCGCCGCCTGGGACCGGGCTTCGCCGGAGCGCCGCGCGGACCTAAGCCGGGCGTGCGCCGGATTGCGCTTGATGGTGTCCGGCTCGGCCGCGCTGCCGGTGAGCACGCTCCAGCGCTGGAAGGAGATCAGCGGCCACACGCTGCTGGAGCGCTACGGTATGACGGAGATTGGCATGGCGCTGTCGAACCAGTTTCGAGGCGAGCGCGTGCCGGGCAGCGTCGGGAGTCCGCTGCCCAGCGTCGAGGTTCAGCTGGTCGGAGAGAACGGCGAACCGGTTGCCGCGGGGACACCGGGCGAGATCGAAGTCCGTGGCCCGAGCGTATTCGCGGAATACTGGGGCAAGCCCGAGACAACCCGCGCTGCCTTCCGCGACGGCTGGTTTCGCACGGGCGATACTGCGGTCGTCGAAAACGGTGTCTATCGCATTCTTGGCCGGACGAACATTGACATCCTCAAGACGGGCGGACACAAGGTATCCGCGCTGGAGATTGAGGAAGCGCTACGCCAACATCCCGCGATTGCCGAGTGTGCCGTGGTCGGCGTGCCCGATCCTGAGTGGGGCGAGCGCGTCGCTGCGGCCATTGTGCTGAAAGACGCACTGAAAGAGGTGCTAAGAGACGTGCTAAACGACGCGCGGAATGACGACGATGCCCTCGATCTGACCTCCCTTCGCACCTGGGCCAAGGAGTTGCTAGCGGCTCACAAATTGCCTTCGCGGCTTCTCGTGCTGGATGCCCTTCCGCGCAATGCGATGGGAAAGGTAATGAAGCCCGCAGTGGCGGCGCTGTTTCGAACCGCGGGCAACGGCGAGCGCGTCGCCTAGAAGCCGCGATTGATTTTGCTGCACTTACGGCGCGGCTAAAGCCGCGCCCCTTCAAAACAAGATCAAAATCCGAGTTTTTCCGCAGCGGCTGAAGCCGCGCCCCGTCAAAACAAGATCAAAATCCGAGTTTTTCCGCAGCTTCTGAAGCCGCGCCCCTTCAAAGCAAGATCAAAATCCGAGTTTTTCCGCAGCGGCTGAAGCCGCGCCCCTTCAAAGCAAAGTCAAAACCAGAGTTTTTCCGCAGCCTCTAAAGTCGTGCCCTTCTCAAAACCGCCCGAATCCGAGTTTTTTCCGCAGCCTGCTAGGGCCGTCTGCTGGGACTGTCTGAAAAGACTGGTCAGACACTACCCGTCCACTGTGGCCCTTGACAAGCCGTGGTATGCTTCTGCCCGCGAGATGCGAGGTCTTTTCGCAGCTCCCGAATCTCGTGGGTTTCGCGCTCATCCCCTCACTGAAAAGAGGACACCGTGGCCAATGAAGCAGTGACCCGCCCACTACCCGCAATTCACACCAAACTCTCACGCCAGCAAATCACTGGATTCTGGGGCGCATGGTTTGGTTGGACGCTGGACGGCATGGATTCGGTCATCTATGCGCTCGTCCTCAGCCCCGCACTCACGGAATTGCTTCCGAAGTCGGGGTACAAAGGCACTCCTGCCAATGTGGGGTTTGCCGGATCGATACTGTTTGCCCTCTTTCTCGTCGGATGGGGACTGTCGTTAATTTGGGGGCCGATCGCCGACAAGTTTGGCCGCACCCGGGTGCTCGCTGCCACCATCTTTGTTTATGCCATCTTCACGGGAGCGGCCGCTTTGTCGCAAACGGTCTGGCAATTGGGATTGTTCCGCTTGCTGGCGGGCATCGGAATTGGCGGCGAATGGGCGCTGGCGGGCACCTACGTCGCCGAAGCCTGGCCGGAAGACCGCCGCAAGATGGGAGCCGGATATCTACAGACTGGTTATTACGCGGGCTTTTTTCTGGCTTCGGCTCTCAACTACACGGTCGCACCACACTATGGCTGGCGCGCCATGTTCTGGTGCGGCCTGACGCCCGTGGTCGTGGCCTTTATGGTTCTGTTCCGCGTGAAGGAGCCCGAGCGCTGGCAGCAAAAAGCCAAAGTGAAAACCGGTGGACTTTCTTCTCTGCGCCGGATCTTCAGTGCTCCTTACACGCAGCGCACTCTGGTCAACACCGTCCTGCTGGCCTCGGCTATCTGCGGCCTGTGGGCGGCTGCCGTTTATGCTCCGACGGCAATCATCGGCCTGGCGAAACGTGCCGGCATGTTGCAGCCGCAGGCCGTGCGCATGTCCTCCTTCGGCATGGGTTTGCTTTCGCTGGGGACCATCCTGGGATGCCTGGCGGTTCCCCCATTGGCCGAACGCTTTGGCCGCAAGCGAACCCTGGCCTTTTACTTCTTCGGGATGGCGGCCTGCATCCTGCTCAGCTTTGGCTGGGCGTTCTACCTGCCCCAGGGATTGCATCCCTTCATCGCGGTGCTGTTCTTCTTAGGCTTCTTTGGCGGCAACTTCGCCGTCTTCAGTCTTTGGCTGCCGGAGCAGTACGGGACCACGGTGCGCGCGACCGCGTTTGCCTTCACCACTTCGTTCGGACGCTTCATTGCCGCAGGCGTCAACTTCGGGGTGGGCGCGCTGGTCAGCCGAATGGGGACTCTCGGCAAGCCGGTTGCGTTTACAGCGATTGCCTTTGGGATCGGCCTGCTCGTCATTCCCTTCGCAATGGAAACCCGGGGCAAAGTGCTGCCTGACTAAGAAGCTTTTGGGGCCATCCAAATCATGCAGGCAATTCGCCACAGAGCGGGACCTCTTGAAACATGACCTGCACAGTTTGCGGAAAAAGTAATTTCTGGTCGAGAGCCGTGCCCTCAGCGGCTAAACAGATTGCTGAAAAACTCGTGGAGCGCGGAGCAGGCGCCCTCAGCGGCTAAAGCCGTCGCTGAAAACAAGCCGGTTACGCAGCGGTAAACCGCTGCGCCACCCAAAAGCTAGAGCAAAATCGAGTTTTTCAGCAATCTGTAAAGCCGTCGCTGAAAACAAGCCGGTTATCGCAGCGGTAAACCGCTGCGCCACCCAAAAGCTAGAGCAAAATCGAGTTTTTCAGCAATCTGTAAAGCCGAATTCAAGACAAGGCAGTTACCGCGGCGGTAAACCGCTGCGCCACCCAAAATCAAGGGCAGCGCCGGTTTTTTCCGCAAGCTGTTTAGCGATACCCTGATACGAAACTTGGGCTTTTCAGCAATCTGCAAAGCCGGAACCAATTTCAGCGACTTGCGGCATGCCTAAAGGCATACCCTGATACGAAACCGGAGTTTTTCCGCAAGCTGTGCAGCGTTCAGGTTGTTGCCCATTTGCCGTCTATACGGACCCGGACGCCCCTCGGCCTCCGCTTACTCTCCGCGCAATGGGTCTGAGCCAGACGGTTGGCAATGATGGTGTATACCGAAGAATTAAAGGCCAGTCCGATGTGGGTGCCTGAAACTGCGAAATCGGCTTCAGGGTTCTCTGTCCTGCAATACCGCCAATCAACCACTCCGTCATCGGCGGTGTAAACCGCAGTTTCCAACACCGACGGTGGCATGTTGCGCTGGAGGGAATCCACAAAATCGCAGGTGCAGCGCCCGGTATAGCAAGCGGGCAGCACTCCCGTGCCGTGCTCTTTCAGGATCCGCAGGCGGACCGTTTCGGCTGCGCGCAGGATGCTGGAGTGAGCCACGGTGCCGCGGAACGGCGCGCCCAGCGTGATGACGGAAGCGATGTCCTGTGGTCGTTGCGCCGCGATCGAACGGGCGATAATGCCTCCCAAACTGTGCCCGATCAGATGGATCCTGCGGCCGGTCTTGGTCAGCGCCTTCTCGATGGCTTCATTCAGGCAGCGTTTAATCAGGAGATTCGGGCACTCTGCGTTGAAATTGATGCCGGAAAAGAAGGATTCGTACCCGATCCGTCCCAGCCATTTATGCAGCGGGAATAAGTAATGATCGGGACACAGGAAGGCGGGGATGAGAACCACTCCCGAACCGTCGCCGTGAGGTGTTCCTAGTCCGTAATAGATGGGCGCGGCATGCAGCATAACTAACTCGGCCGCACACAGTATTTCGCTCAAAATGGGGAGATTAGCTGCATGATGATCGCGGGTGAGAACATTTGGGCCCCGATTCTCAGATCGAACGTTCGTTCTTCCCATTGAACCTGCTGTCTTGTTGTTGGCGCCCTAGCGGCCCATTGATCAAAACCTATCTCACTTTAGTGGCGGAGACGCATACCAACCGGTGCTCTTCCAAATCGCTCTTGGCGCGCTCCATATCGACGTTCTTGTAGGCCGCAAGCTCCGTGCTGACCCGATAATACGCAGCGGAAAGGGCCTCGATGTACTTGCTGCGCCTAGATTCAAAAGCTCGTTCCAGATCTTTGCAGATTAAGCAATCCATGGCCATCGCTTCAGCCGTCCAGCAGATTCACGGGTCAGTAGATGAGGTTCCTTTACTGCTCCCGTTACTGCTAGCGTTTGAGGAGTTCCTGCTCGGCGCGGAACCAGTCCCGTTCCTCCTGGCCGGGTTCGCGACCCCGGCTTTCATACAGCTCATAGGCCCGCTCTTTTATCCTGTCTTGTGATGGGACAGTGTCTGGCATCATCGCCACCTTGCCGGCAGAATTTTTCGGGCCGACGACAGTGTTTGGCTTCGGTTGTTGGTGAACCTTTCGATCAATCATTAGGAATCCTTTGTGTGCTGCGGACTAAGAGGAAGGTACTTCAGATGAACTGACTTAGTTCAGAAACCTGAAAGAGGAGAAGAATTGCCCGCTCTGTTTCGACACTACTCTGAACTATCACGCGCGTCAAATGTCGAATCCTGCACCTCCGCCGTTCTGCCACCGGCTGCTCGAGCTCAAGTCGCGATGTCGAAACAGGAATGCCCGTGGCATTCTCAGCCGAGATTAAGAAGCAGCAAGCAATGGCCGAAATTAGGTGATGAGGATCACTGCGTAATTAGTCGATGGAGTTTATTATTTAAATTAACCCCCATGCTGGATGCTTCGGTCATTGAAGCGGGATTGCGCCAGCTCCCGCCGGAACAGTTGCGCACTGCCATTGCCCACTTCCTGCCCCAAGGTGCCACGAAGGACGACCGGATCAGCGCCATTGAAGGCGTGCTGCGAAGTCCCGCCGGCCAATCCTTGCGGGACGCGATGGCGCGGTGGATTGTCGACGAGATTGTTCCCGTGGAAAGGCTGGTTCCGGCGGCCTACGTGAAGTGGCGTCCGCCGGTGCGGGACGCCATGATGTTCGTGGTGGCGCGACTATCTCCGGCGCGCCTCGCTCCGAAGCTGCTGGAGCAATTCGAGCTTCCCGAGAAGACATCGGCTGAAGAGCGTTTGCTGCGGCTGATTGCAAAAGTCCCCGGCCTGCAGAAACTGGGACAAGTCATCGCACGCAACCAGCATTTGCGTCCCGCTCTGCGAAATGCGCTCGCGCGGCTGGAAAATGGAATTCGTGATGTTAAGCCGGAGGACATACGCGCCCTCATTCAGCGGGATCTCGGGCCACGGATCGAAACCTACGCGGTTGAAATCGCACCGGTCATCCTATCGGAGGCTAGCGTCAGCGCGGTCGTGCGCTTCACGTGGCGAAATCCGGCCAGCGGAAAACGGGAGCGCGGCGTTTTCAAAGTATTGAAGCCGCATATCCCAGAGTACTTTGCCGAGGACATGGACTACTTGCAGGGATTGGCCCAGTACTTCGGAGACCGGCACCACCACTATGGATTTCCGGCCGACCTTATCCCCGATACCTTCAGGAAAGTCCGGCGGTTGCTGCGGCACGAGGTCGACTTTGTCCGCGAGCAGAAAACGTTGGTCGAGGCGGGGAATCTCTATCGGTCCATGTCTGGCGTGCGCGTGCCGCGGCTGATCGAGCCGCTGTGTAGCGAGAGAATTACGGCGCTCACGGAAGAGCATGGAATAAAGGTGACGAACGCGGCTGCCCACCTGTCGGCGTCTAGCCGCAAGAAGATTGCAGAGCAACTGATCGAGGCGCTGGTGGCCGTGCCTCTTTTGTCGGTGCAGGAGGATGCCATTTTTCACGGCGATCCGCATGCTGGCAATCTCCTCTATAACAACCGCACCGGCGAACTGACTATCATCGACTGGGCGCTGAGAGAACGCTTAAGCCGCGAGCAGCGCCGGCATCTCGCGCTCTTATTTCTGATGGTGAGCTTGCGCGACCCGGTGGGCACGTGCAACGAAGTTTTGGCGCTCAGTCAGCAGCGCATCGAATCGACTTCACCACGGGGGCGGATGATTTGCCTGTTGGTCACGCGCTTTCTTGACGACCTGCCGGTAAGGCGCCTGTCCAGCGGTGTGGACGCCATGCTCCTCCTGGAACACATTGCGCTAAAGGGTGTCAAGTTTCCTGGTCCGCTGGTCATGTTGTCCAAGGTGATGTTGACGTTGGATGGGATCCTGGCCGATATCGGAGGCGGCGACATCGGGGTGAGTTTGACCATCGCGCGTCACGTGGCCCAGCATTGGATAAGCAATCGCAAGGAGTTCCGTTCCCCTCTGGAGGCCGGAGACTGGATCACCCTGCAGTGCAGCGCGTTACTTTATGCCAGTCGTTTGTGGCTGAAGGGGGAAGAAGCACTACTCGATCGCCTGCTCCCAGCCGGTTCGGAGACTCAACTCGCATCATGAGCGGCGGGGACTGAAGCCGCATCGTTCCAACGTGTCTCCGCCTTTTGCGGGATGAAACTCATAGCCCGCTCGGCCAGCGCGGTAATGGTGAGGCTGGGGTTGACGCCGAGGTTGGCCGCCACTACCGATCCATCACAGATGTACATGTTCTTGTAGCCGAACACGCGATGTCGATTGTCCACCACGCCGTGGTCGGGTGAATCGGCGATCACACAGCCTCCAATACAGTGCGCAGTGCCTGGAACGTCGAAGAGGATTTCCGGCAGCGTGCTCATGGCAATTCCCCCAGCGACCTGTGCGAATGTCTTGGCAAACTCATTGGCCTGCGGAATGTACGTGGGCACCTTCTCACCATAGCTGACGAGAAACTTCCTGAACGGCCAGAACCAGGGACGTCGCCAGCACATCTCGATTTGTCCATCCAGCGCCTGCATGCAAAGCAGAATCACAGCTTCGCGCGCCCAGCCCCAGGGCTGCAACATGCGCAGAGTCTTGAACGGGTGGCGCAGCAGAGAGCCCAGTACATTCTTCACCCAGAGAACAATGCGCTGCGAACCTGGGCAACCATCGGTCAACATGGTGGTGAGAAGGCCCATGGCGTCGGAGCCATTGGGGTAGCGGACGGCTTCAATGTGCGTATGCTCGTCAATGTAGATGCCAGAGCCGATGGCGATGCCTTGCGACAAGTCCTGTTTAGTTCCGATTACGCGCGCTCCAATCAGCGATTCGGAGTTGGTGCGTACGTGTTTGCCCAGTTCGCTGCTGATGGCCGGCAATGACCCTTTTTCCTTAAGCTGAAACAGAAGCTCCATCGTCCCCAAAGAAGATGCCGAGAAGACTACCCCGCGGCAGGTGAAGCGGCGGGGCCGGCGGCGAATCCATGAGGTGGACTTGACGGTGGAAACTTCGTATCCGGCGCTGCCATCGCTCCGAACATCTAACCCTCGCACGTTCACAACTTTGGTTTCCGGAAAGACCTGCGCCCCGTGTTTTTCAGCCAGGTAAAGGTAGTTCAGATCCAGCGTATTTTTGGCGCCGTAGCGGCAACCCATCATGCAACCGCCGCAGGCGATGCAGGTGGATCGAGGCGGACCTTCTCCCTGGAAAAATGGATCGGGAAAAGTCTGGCCGGCCGGCTCCCCTTCCGCAGGCTGGAGGATGCTCACCGTCGTGGGGTAGAAGGTGTTCCCGGCCCCGGTGATTTCTGCAACTCGCTTCAGCAAGAGGTCGGCAGGGCCGAGGATCTTGTTTTCCGTAACCCCCAGGATGCGCCCGGCGGTTCCATAGTGCCGGGGCATTTCCGTTTTCCAATCGGCCAAGCCACTCCACGATCCCGATTCCCACACTTTCTCAGGAGGCGGAAGCAAAGTGCCGGCGTAGGTGATGGATCCGCCGCCCACCGCACAGCCATGGAAAATGACTACATGCCTGAACAACCGCATGTTGAAGAAGCCGCGCAGGCCGAGTCTTGGCCGCCAAAACCAGCGATGGAGGGACCAACTGGTGCGCGGGAGATTGGCCGGCGTCCAGCGGCGGCCCATCTCCATGACGGCAACCTTGTAGCCCTTCTCCGCCAGCCGATGGGCTGAAACACTGCCGCCGAAGCCCGATCCGATGACGATAAAGTCGAAATCGAAATCGAATTGATCGTTGCGGAGCGTCATATAACTTCCCTACCATGCTGCGGCGGAAACTTTCCGCTTCGCAGTCTCACGTCAGCGGCTAAAGCCGAGCTCACAATAAAACAGTCAACGCAGCGCTGAAGAGGTGCGTGAGAACTGGGTCGTCCCTCCGGGACTTAGCTCATTCTTTCCACTTTTCCCAGCGCTGAAGCGCTGGGCTAAGTTGGTTCGCCCCTCCGGGGCTGAATTATCGAGCTCTTCGTTCCACCGGATTGCCAAAGAGCCAGTTCCCACGCACACACTGAAGCGCTGCGCCACCCAAAATCAAGTGCGACATCGACTTTTTCCGTGGCCTGCTACGGCGAGTCTTCACGGGTAAGACGACACCGCTGTCGCGCTGGACTTTTCCGTTGTCGCGGACTATGGTCAGTGCGCCGTGAGAAAGCTCCCCGAAGTCGAAGAGGCTAAGGCGCTCATGACTGAGGCCGTGGAGTGGTCGGTTTTCAGGTGGCTCTTTGAAAAGCGCAGAGTACGAGAGGCCGCAGACCAAGCCAATGCTGCCTTGGACAAATTGAACGAAGCGGTTAAGGCGCGCTGGAGCAGTGAGGTGAAAGCCGCCTACAAAGCGTCGGTGGCGAAAGCAGGCGGCGCTCAAACCCGCCGGCAAGGCGAACCGGAATCTCAGGCCATCGATCCTCAAGTTAGACTCTTCGCGAAGAAGGTGAAAGAGGCGGATGACGCAGCTTACCGGGCCAGAATGGCTGCGGAAGACACGTTCGATGAAGCGGAGAGACAATTGAATACGGATCTGGCGCGAGAAGGATGTCAGCAAGCCATTGAGTCGTGGGAGTTGCACGAAAGAGCGATACGCATGGCCGAAGCAGTTCATGGTTCCAGCAAAGCCCCAATTTAAGGCTTGGCGGTCCAAATTCTGTTTCCCGTTCAGCATGAAATTGTTTCCTTTTTCTCCCGCCCTCGGACCCGGGCATCAATGACTTCTCCAATCCGTCGCAGCGCATCGGCGCTCTGCCACGCCTCGTGTCCGAAGATCTGGAAGTCATGATTCATGTCTTCCCAGCTTTCGAGGACGACATCCGCTCCCTGATTCTTGCCGTGATCGGCGAATGCCCGAATGCTGTCGTGCAGAATCTCGGTGGACCCAGCTTGTATATAAATGGGTGGAAGGTTGCGCAGGTCAGCCCATAGCGGCGAGACGAGCGGGTCGCGACGCTGTGCCGGGTCACAAAACCAGTCCCTCCACTGCAGGAGCGCGGGCTTGTCGATCCAGTCAAACTCATTGCTGACGATTTCTAGGTCGAAGTTGGTTGGCGGAGAGAGAGCAATGGCTAAGGCCGGCAACGGGAGCTTCAAATCACGCGCCTGCAAGAGCACAGCCAGCGTCAGGTTGCCACCGGCCGAGTCTCCGGCGAGGATCAGATTGTCAGGATCGGTGCCGCTCTCCAGCAACCATTGGTAGGCGTTGAGCGCGTCGTCAAGCTGCGCCGGGAACCGATGCTCAGGGGAAAGACGGTAATCGAGGGCAAACGTCCTCGATTTTGCCGCCAGTGTGATGTGCGCGATAAAGCTGGTGTAAGCCTGAGGGTAATAGGAGTATCCGCCGCCATGAAAATACAAGACAGTGACCGGCGACTCCGCGCTCTTGCGAGAGAACCAGCTTCCCCTGAACTTCTCATGCACAGCGTATCTGATGGTTACCTCTGACAACGCCGGTGAGCTGAACACGACCGAATCCAAATAACGGCGGGCCGCCTGTACATCGCGCATTTTGAAGGCGGTGTTTACCTGTTTCTTCGCCATTCTCGTGGCCACTTCCACAAACCAGTTCCAGCCTGGGCGCCGCGGACCCTTCAGCATCCGGCGGACAAACACTTCGAGGATCGATTCGCCCAACTCCGCTATGCTCCGGAGCCGGTAGCGAACCGGACCACGGAAATGGATCTTCGCGGACATGCATATCACCAGCGCTCTACGTGCACACGGAAGCCCTGTCGGAAAAATAAACTGGGATTTTCAAGGGAATCGGGGAATCCGGTGGTGAATTGGCGACTACGGTGCGCATGATGTTATCGATATGCCGCCACCAGCCATGAAAGATCCGACCGCCGATGTAACGAACTTGCAACCGGCTCCAGCCGTTGCGGTCGAATGACGCGTCGTCGGGACTAACGATCACACTCCGGGTATCGAGTCGAAGTCCGGTGTGCAGTGCTTTAAGCGCACTCTCCTTCCCGCTCCACAGCAGCGTCACAAGCCGAGCCCGGTCCGCAGCCGGCGCCCGGGTAACCAGCGCCTGCTCTTCGGCCGTGAAATAGTCGGAGAGGAAAGCCTCACCACGCGGCTCAATCACTTCCAAATCACAACCCAACTCGACGCCGGATGGCGCCACCGCGCAAATTGCTCGCCCGGCCCCATGACTGATTGAGATAGTCGCAACCGCTGGTTTGTTGGCGAGAAAGCCCTCGGGTGCGCCCGACGGCGCCGAACGTATTTCTATTCTCCTAAGGATGTCGGGATGAGCGGGCAGACTCAGGTAAGAGGCTAAAGCGCGTTTCGCCGTCCAACGTCCCAGCCGCCAACTGTCGCGCCGTTTGGCAAAGCGCATGCCGTTTAGTAGCGCTATCTCGTTAGCGCTGAACCAGGCATTCTCAGCCGGCACATCTGCTTCGGTCTGTTCGAGCCAATGTACCTCCATCAAAACCACCTAGGCCGCTGCTTCAGCCTGAACTCTTGCCTTCTCCAATTCTTCAGCCTGAACTCGTGGCTTCTGGGATTTCGCTTCCTCTTCCCGTCCCATTCCCCGTTCCACTGCATCGATAAGATAAGGTCGCAAGTTCGCAGGCGGAATAATGTAATTCAGCGCGCCTACGGCGAGGGCCCGTTGCACGCTGTGCACGCGGTCAAACTCGGCGGCCATCTCACCCAGTTTCTCGGAGTGTACGACTTTAAAGAGTTCTTCCCACTGGGCGCGCAACCGCCCTTTTTCCGCGCCCTCGGCTTTGGCCATCGCCCCAGTCAGTTCTTGGAGACGCGGGTCTTTGCGGGCTCGGGCGTCGACTTCACCGGCGAAAACAACGGCCGCCGCGGGCGCGCCGCCGATGACGGAGGCATACGTGCCCTCCAAAGCAGCTACTTCGAGATTCTCGTTCAGCGCCCGTGAGAAAACCACATAAGCACCGCCGTGATAACGGGAGATCACGCAAAACACGATGGGGCCTTTGAAGTTCACTACAGCCCTGCCGATCTCAGCTCCGTACTCAAGCTGCAGCCTGCGCATCGACTCCGGCGAGCCGTCAAACCCCGACAGATTCGCCAGAAGCACAACCGGCCGGTTATTACTGGCCGCGTTGATGGCGCGCGCCACTTTCTTGGACGATAGCGGAAAGAGCGTTCCAGCGCACCACTGATCCGGGCCGTCGGCTGGGACAAATCCTAGCCGTGGCACCGGTCGAGATTCGATGCCGATCAGACAAACGGGATAGCCGCCGAGATGTGCATCCCAAACCACCGCCGTCTCCGCTGCGCGCATGCCAGCCCAGCGCTCCAGAGGAGCATGGTCCTGGTCGATGGCCGCCATCATCACTGTACGAACATCGAAAGATTTCTTGTGCCCGTGGTTGGTCACGTCCGACAGTATGTCGCCCACACATGTAAAACCTTCCTCGCCGCCGTGAGGATAGGTTCGTACGTCACGGGCGATGGGATCGGTCGTCTCCGCCCGCCGTGGGAACCGCTCACCCGGCGCTACGTAGGTGTGATCGTAATGGCGGAACAGGAGGTGGCAGGCTTCATCAATGTCCCGCGCCCAGTACTGCGCCTGGCCGTTGAGGCCCATGATGCGGTCGTACCCGCCAATGCCCTGATTGTCTTCGGCCGAAACGCCTCCTGAATAATCAAGGGCGCGCTTGCCCGTGAGCACCATCGCCGCCTTCGGCGTCATTATCAGAATGCCCCGGGTGTGCATGAGCATGGTGGCCTCGGCGTTCCAGTAGGGCTGCGCACCTACGTTGATCCCATTAACAATGATATTCACCTCCCCGCCTGCCTGGGTGAACTCCACCAGGCGGCGCAGTACAAGGGCAATCCAGTCCATGTTCTCCACGCCGCTGTCCATGGAAATCTTGGCGCCGGCCGAGATGGCGAACCATTCCAGCGGCACGCCCATTTCTCGGGCTAGATCAATGGCTGCGATGATGCGCTGGCATTCCGGCTCGGCAAGCGCGCCGAGATCCTTGCTCGGATCTCCCAGCAACATGACCCGCGTTATGCCCTCGGGATACTTGACGGTAAAGTTGCGGATGACGCCAACAATGATGTTCGCTTTGTTTTGACCATAGGGACGCTCGACACGAACCAGAGCGCCGTCGGCGTCGAGATCGTACTCCACAAAATCGCCCGGAGGAAATTCGGCCCGCGTGTGTTTCTGGGCCGGTGTAAGCAAGTTGACGATTTCGTACGGATAGATGAGTCCACGCTGGCGCATGCGCACAACTTTTTGCTCGTATTCGGCCAGCGGTTTGATTGGCGGTAATTTGTCTGCGGGCCGGAAGGTAATGAGCATCCCGATGCCCGCCGGACTCGCAATGCGCACCACCATGTCGCGCAATTCGCCGGTCGCCGGACTGGGAATACGGGCACGCACTACTACTTGTTCCAACCCCAGGCCTTCGATCGAGGGCGCCAGTCTGCGCACCATGTCGCGCAATTCGTCGCGCTGAAGACTGAGCGGCGGCCACACGTATAGCAGGATCCGGTTCCAATAGAGGCGCTGATTGGCTGGCCGCCGTGACTGAAACAGCCGCATGCCGGCAATCGCTTCCGTCAGCATGCGCTCCAAATGCGGCAATTTCACGATACGCCCCGTCTCATCCCGCCAGGGCGTTACATCGCGTACTTCCGCGCACGCGATGAGCCGCTCATCCTTCGGGTTATCGCGGGCGACCGCATGGAGCAGGTAAACATCTTCCACCGAAGGCAGCCGCTCAATGTTGAAGTTGCTGAGCCGCGACAGATGCAGCCGCTTGGCCATCATCGGATGCAACCCGCGATAGAGTTTCTCCTCTTCATATGTATTCCCGCTGAGGCGATAGGTGAAATGCTGCATTCCGCCCGCGCCTTGGGCATGGACGGGGCCAGCGACTTCCACCACGATGCGCCGGATGGAACGGGGGAAGCCAGCTTGGTTAAGCGCTGACTGAACTTCCTGCTGCGTGACTTCGGGATCGCCCAGCCGTCCCGAATGCCAAGCGTAGAAGTCGATGACGATGTCATGGTCGGCCGGCACCTGCGCGATCAAAGGAAACATCGCGCGCATTGCCTCAGAGAGCCGCGAATACTCCGCGTGCGTGGTAAAGGCATGAATACGCTTACCCTCATGATCGTATTCGGCCGATGCGAAGCACTGCCCATCCACCTCCAGAGAGCGGAGGTTTTCAAGCGTCCGGATTCGATAGTAGCGCCGCGTGATCACCTCCAACATCAGCCTGCGCATGGCGGGGTCGGCAGCCGCGAACCGGGCGGAAAGCAATGCCACGAGAGGTTGCGGACATTCCAACAACGCACGGATTCGCTCGTGGCGGTCGGCGGCATCGGGATTGGCAGCCAGGTAAGCAAGTTGCTCCTCCACCTGCTCATAGACCTGCTTGCGCGCCTGCTCAAACAGCGGCTGATCAAAGTAGCGATAGCGTACCTCCCGGGCCAGGTCGCTGACCGCCGGGAAACGCCCGTTACTCATAACTATGATCCGGTCGAGAAGCGTCCGCAGCGATTCCTCCGCGTGCGGAGCCAGACTCTGAACGTACCGCAGACGCCGTTCCAGCACTCCCATGACCGGGGCGATTTTTTGCTCCACGCGCTGGTGCGATTTGTATATCCAGAGCAGGCTCTCTTCCAGTTCCGGTGAGCGATCCAGACTTTGAACGCCGTAGTGTGACAGAGCGCGGCGAAGCGTACTGACAAAGGACGGTGGGAGTCCTTCGCCGCCCGTCTCCAGCATGCGCAAGTACGAAAACAGATGGGCCTCGGCACTCGGCTCTTCACCGCTGGCCCGGTGGTTTACCTCCGGGTCGCGCTGGAACAGCGAGCAGATGTCCACAAAGATGTTGAGGATCTCGTCTTCTGCCTGCCTTATTTCGTCGCTGCCCTCGGGGCAGCCCTGTTCCCATTCGGTAAGCAACCGAGTGCTGTGCTTGGGGTCCACGTCAAAGCCCAGCATGAACTGGCGGAGTTCTTCCAGGCTCTGGCAGCAACTGGGTTGGATGGCTTCCTCGTTTCCATCCGAGCCGCGTGACGCACCAAAAACTACCCGCTCCCCTGCGGCCACCGCATCGCCGCCGGCATCGGGTTCGATCTGCAAGAGTGGCGCTCCCGTATCCACTTGCACGTTGCGCATGGTCATCACTTGCCGGACTTTTCCGGAAAATGGCGCGACGACTGGCATCTCCATTTTCATCGCTTCCAGCACCGCCAGGCGGTCTCCGGCCGAAACTGTGTCACCCGCCTTGACCGCAATGGAGACAACCACCGCCGGCGCTGGCGCGCGGACGACACCTCCGTCATCGCGGTCGATCTGGTGCGATACGCCGTCCACCTCGATGCGGTAACTCAGCCCTTGGGGCACGGATACAACGTGGAAACGCCGCCCCAAGACGGTGAGCCAATATTCAAACTGACGCAGACGGTCGAGGTGGGCATGGATGCGCGATCCGTTGACGTCGACGCGGTACTGTTGCGGACCCAGGCGGTACGCCTTGGCCGAATAGGAATGTCCGCGATAGCGCAGTTCCGTAGTCCCGCCTACCTCACTCCGCACCTGCGGCCGTCCGCGCACGGCGGAGGCATAGAACTGGGTCTGCTCGACCGCCAACTGGGTGTCGTAGGCCTCGATCGCGGCCTGCACCAGAGCCACGTCGGCGTAGCCTCTGGAGATGTGGGCTCCGGTCGCTGCCAACTGGTCCAGCCACCCGATATGGACTTCTCCACGCTGCACATCAGGGTGACTCAGCAATTCCAGCAAGAATGCCTTGTTACTGGCGCCGCCCTTGATGACAACAACGCTGCCGCGCAATGCTCGCTGCAGCCGGGAAAGCGCTTCCTTCCGGTTCTGCCCGTAGGCGATGATCTTGGCGATCATCGAGTCGAACTCTGAGGCGACGACATCGCCTTCCAATACGCCGGTGTCAACCCGCACTCCCGGCCCCGTCAGAATCCTGAACCGCCCAATTGCGCCTGGGGCGGGAGCAAATCCATTGTCCGGATCCTCCGCATTCAGCCGCACCTCGATGGCATGACCGGTGGTGCGCGGCGGCTCGCCTTCCAGGTGACCGCCCCGCGCCACGTGAATCTGCAGTTTGACCAGATCGAGCCCGGTGGTGCACTCTGTCACCGGATGCTCGACCTGCAACCGCGTGTTCATCTCCATGAAAAAGAATTGCCGGCTTTCCGGTTGGTACAAGAATTCAACGGTGCCTGCATTGCTGTAGCCCGCGGCCTCGCTGAGGCGCACTGCCGCTTCGCGCAACTCCTGATCTTGTTCCAGAGAGAGCGCCGGCGATGGCGCTTCCTCGAGAATTTTCTGGTGGCGGCGTTGAATGGTGCAGTCGCGCACGCCGACCGCCCACGTCTTGCCATGGAGGTCTGCGATTACTTGGACTTCGACGTGGCGTGCTCCCTGAACCAGTTGCTCCATGAAAACAGTTGGGTCTCCAAAGGCCTTGAACGCTTGGGCGCTGGCGCTCCGAAAACTTTCTGAAAGCTGGCTGGGCGAAAGTACCCGGCGAATCCCCTGACCGCCGCCCCCAGCGGTAGCTTTAATAAGGAGTGGATAGCCCAGGCGCTCAGCGTGGCGTTCGGCATCGGCAAGCGTTTCCACCGGACCGCCGCTCCACTTCGCTACCGGGACCTGGTTTTGCTCAGCCAGGCGTTTCGAGGCGATCTTGTCGCCCGCGCGCCGCATCGCCTCACCATCCGGGCCGATGAACACGATGCCTAAATCACGGCAAAGGTCCGCGAACTCGGCGTGTTCGGCGACGAAGCCCCATCCCGCCCAAACGGCTTCCGCACGCGCGGCCGTCAGCGCCCGTTCCAGCCGTCCGTAGTCCACATAGCTGCTCTTGAGCTGCTGCGTGTTTTGGTCGGGCACCTGAGCGGGGCCGAGACACACCGCCTCGTCCGCCTCGCGGACGAACATGGCATGGCGGTCAGGTTCGGTGAACAGCGCGATCGTGCGCAAAGATGTGCCATGTTCTTGATTGAACTCGCGGGCCGCGTGGATGAAACGCATTGCGGCCTCGCCGCGATTGACTATCGCCACGCGCTGGAATTCGAGATTCATAAATGCCTCGACAGATCATTACGTACTATCAAACCACAAGGATTAAGCCGCGACCGTTTCCAATGACATTGCCGCCCGCAGCGCTTCTAACCGCCCAGCATCAACGGCGCCGGGAACCGCCACCGTGCGGTAGCCGCTAAGCTGCAGGTAGCGGGTTCCCTTCGCATTCACAACCTCCGCATCGAAACTTCCCTTGAGCGGGTTGGGAGTGACGACCGCATACAGCTGGCCTTCCGCCTCTTCGGGATCGCACACTAATACGGAGACGCGATCGATGTGTTGCGGCAGACCCATGCGCCCCTCGACACCCATCTCCCAGACTCCGGCGGTCTGGAAGCACAGCTCGATCAGCCGCGGCGCCATGAGCGTCGGCAGGCCGGACGGGTGGTGATTGTTACGCAGGCCTTTGGCCATCAGGCC
>JBEKFN010000027.1:0-18976 GCA_050013295.1 Terriglobales bacterium | reverse complement strand
TGCTCGACACGGCTAAACCAAGAATCATCCCGAGCACGACCGATAAGCTGTAGCCGATCAGCATGCGCTTCATAGTGACGGCGATGCCAATCCAAAAGCTGTGGTCGGCAAAGCCGTCCCACAGGGCGTGTCCCACACCCCACGGCGGAGGAAAAAGATATGGCGGCCAGATACGCAGTTTCGCCAAAAGGGCCCAAATCCCGAGCAGGACCGAATAGAAGATTACTTGCTTAGCGAGCTTTTTCATCGGCGTACTCCTCTTCCAGGGACTTGTTGATTTCATCGCGCAGGCAATCCAAAATCTCCCGCGCTGTACGTAAGACATCGGCTTGTTCCATCTGACGCGGGCGCGGCAGGTTCACCGAGAACTCTTGCTTCACCCGCCCCGGGCGAAATGTCAGCAACGCCACACGATCCCCCAGCCTCACCGCTTCGCGCACATTGTGGGTGACGAAAATAATGGTGCGGCCGGTTTCAGCCCACAGGCGCTCCAACTCGTCGTGCAGCAGATCGCGAGTCTGCGCGTCCAGCGCCCCGAAGGGCTCGTCCATCAGCAGGACGTCGGGCTCGGTGGCCAGCGCGCGTGCCAATGCGACTCGTTGCAGCATGCCGCCCGAGAGTTGATGGATGTAGCTGTCCCGGAAATTCAAAAGATGGACAAGGCGCAAGTAGTACTGCACCTTCTCCTCGCGCTCGGCCTTGCTGACGTTCTTCATCTTCATCCCAAACTCGACGTTTCCGCCGACCGTCAGCCAGGGAAACAGTCCGAGTTCCTGGAAGATCAGGATGCGATCGGTCCCCGGCCCACTCACCGGCGCGCCATCCACGAGAATCCTTCCCGAAGTCTGCGGCTGCAGGCCCGCGATCAGGTGCAACAGCGTGGACTTGCCGCATCCCGAAGGACCGACGATGCAGAGAAATTCTCCCGGCTTCACCTCCAGGCTGACATTGTCGAGCGCCAGTAACCGCTCGCCTGAGGTTGTCTTGTAGCTCAGCGAGATGGCGTCGAGCGCGACTTTTGGGACCACCACCTCGGAGACGGGGCGCGCCGGAAACATGGTTACCGAGGAAGCCGGTTTCCCGCGAAACACATTCGCGCGCAGTGCCGTGCGAGGAACAGATGGGACTGCCGCAGGATATACATCATGAGGACTCGCGCTCATTGGACTGCCTTCTTCCCTTTTTCCGCTAACACCTGGTTGAGGAGCGAAAGATCGTACAGACTCGACAGATCGGGCATTTGGCGTCCGAGGAAACCCGCGTCAAATGCGGACTTGGCGGCATTCATCAGCGACCCGCGCAGCGGGTCATAGGTCGCCTGCATGCGCCCAAAAGCTTCATCCAGCACGGCGTCTGGGAACCCCTTGCCCGTCTCTTTGGCGATCTGCTGGTTGAGAAGTTTCTTGGCCTCGGGCAAATGGCCGTTGATCCAGTCGGTCAATTCCACGTGCGCGCGGATCCAATCCTTGACAAGATCGGGATGTTCCTTCAGGAATTGCGTTCTAACGATCAGATGAGCGGCAATAAACTGACCATTCGGCCAGAGCGTCCGCTCGTCCAGGAACAAGCGTCCATTTCCTTCTTTGATCAAGCGCGTTGCCCAGGGCTCGGGCGCCCACGCGCCGTCCAACTCTTTCTTTAGGAACAGCGTCAGCTGATCGGGATTCGCCAGCGGAATTACCTGCACGTCTCCGCCCTTGTCCGTCGTTTTCATGCCGTGCGCTTTCAACCACGCGCGCAAGGCAACGTCCTGCGTGTTGCCCATCTGCGGTGAGGCGACCTTCTTGCCGTGAAAATCTTCCGGCTTTTGAATGCCGGAATCGTTGCGCACCACCAGCGACGCTCCGCCACTGGTCGCGCCCGCCACAATTCGCAGCGCTTCTCCGTTAGAGCGCACATAGCCGGAGATGGCCGGATTCGGGCCGATATAGGTCATGTCAATCGCTCCCGCAAATAAGGCTTCAATTGCCGACGGCCCGGCGTTGAAGCTTTTCCACTCGATCTTGACCTGGGGCCCCATCGCTTTCTCGAACCACCCGTTGTTCTTGCCCACCATCGCCTGCGGATGCGTGATGTTAGGAAATGCGCCCACGCGAATGACGGTCTCGGCCCCGGCCCATGCACACAGTACAAAAAGCAAACCGGCGCAAGCGCAGAAGCCACGCTTAATCATTGCCCGCGCCTCGCGCCAACATCGGCAGCACGTTGGACTCCGATTTCTTCTTCCGGCTGGCCTTCCCGTTGCTGGCCTTCGGATAGGAAGCATCGGCTTGTCCACGGCTGATCAAGTCGGCCAGCGTCGTATTCTCCAGTATCTTGGCGGCCGCATCCCGCACTTCCAGGAACACTTTGTACAAAGCGCTGTGGTCGGAATCGCGATCGATCAAAGCTCGCAACTGATCGGCATCTCCAAAGGGCGCCAGCGGCCCGTCAATCAAACGGATAATTTCGCTCAACCGGATCTCCGACGGTGCCCGGCGCAACCGGTATCCGCCCTTGGCGCCGCGCACACTCTCCACCATGCGCGCGTTCTTCAGTTCCAGAAGAATCAGCTCCAGAAATTTTTCCGGTAGATTTTCTTCGTAGGCAATATCGCGAATCCGGATCGCACCCTGGTTATAACGCCGGGTCAGCATCATCATCGCCTGCAACGCATACAGTCCTTTTTGGGAAACCTTCATCGCGCCTCGCTTCCGACTATCTCTATGGCTCTAATAGGCATTATAGAAAATGCAAGCGCACTGCCAAAGCAATAAATGTCCCGGCTCGGGCCGATCCTGTGATTTCAGCAAGTTACCGTTGGGAGAGGGGCTCGCACCGGTCGATCTTGTGCAAGGCTTTGCACTTTCGGAAGATGGGACTTCCCGTGCCGGACGCTGCTTTCAGGATCCGAACCGCCTCAGCGTAAACGCAGAATCTCGACCGTGATGTTATCCGGTCCCCCGCGTTCCCGAGCCAGTTCGATCAGCTCGCGGCCCGCTTGTTCCGCGCTCTTGTTTTTCACTGCGCCCAGAATCTCCGCGTCGCGTACCAGCCCCCACAATCCGTCGCTGCAGATCAGGAGCACGTCCTCCGGGTGCAGAGGCTCCGGTCGTCCGGGTGAGTCCATTACCAGATCGGGGTTCGTGCCTAAAGCTGCGGTCAGAATGTTTCGCTGCGGATGACTCTCCGCCTGTTCCGCGCTGATCATTCCCGCCTCCACCAGCCGTCCCACATAGGAGTGGTCGCGCGTTACCCTCGTAATCTGGCCGTCGCGGATCAGGTAAAGCCGGGTGTCGCCAACATGCACGTAATAGAGAGCGCCCCCGACGATCGCCACCGCCGTACACGTCGTTCCCATGCCGCGCAATTCCGGATGGGCAATGCTGTATTGCAGTATCTGCTCGTGCGCCACCTGCAAAGCCTGGACCAGCGCTGCCTGCGGATCGTCGCCGCCAAAGTCGCGATACACGGCCACCAGCGTTTCCACCGCCAGCCGGCTCGCTTCCTGACCGCCTTCGTAGCCGCCCATGCCGTCCGCTACAATCGCCAACCGCCCCTTGCGCAGGAACTGCTGGTCGTCCTCCGGCTCCCAATAGCCAAAGGAATCCTCGTTATCCTGGCGCACGCAGCCAATGTCGGACTGGCTCGATACTTCAATTCCGGCGCGTACCTTCATCCGATCACGACTTGGATTGCGGGAATGACAAGCATAGGCAACAATCGCGTCTTGCTGATGGAGCGCCGGGCGCCCCCGCCCGGTTGGACGGGCGAGACGCCCGTGCCTCCATCGTATGACTTCACGGCAAACTTAGGATTATAAAGGTTGCGGAGCAGGACGCTCAAACGGATGGCCTGAAAATGGTCGGTCTTCGCCAGGGGCAGCTCTAAATCAGGGCAGATCTAAATGGAGACGGGGACGGCAGGCGTGCAGCCGTCCCCGCGGACCAAAAATCAAACGCCGGACTACTAAGCAGTCGGCTGCGGACCGCATTCTCCGGTCGGGTTGGTCTTAGTAGAGGGGAGACCCGCAGTAGCCATATAGACAGCGCCGGGCGGAGTAGTGTGCCCAAGATAGGTAGCCGTAACAATATACCAACCTGTCGTTTGAAAGGCCGGGGCCGTTCCGGTCGTTGCGACATCCACATAGGAGCAGGCAGGGGGCGTGATGGGCGTGAGCTGTCCGTCCGCGCTCAACTGGACGGTCTGCGGCGGGGTGGCGTTCGGGTCGCCGAATGTGCCGGTTTCAGCAAAACCAAACGGGGTACTCGCTATCTGATAGGCAAGGTTATTGCCGTAAAGAAGCTTTTGCTTCCCGCTGCTGTAGTTCCCCCACGTATACATTTGTACCGGCGACCCAGGATTCAAAACGAACCCAGTGCCCGCGTTCGCGTCCGTGTTTGAAACCGATAGCGTAATGGACTGCAAGTTGTTAGTCGATCCGCAGCCCATGCTGAACACCAGCAACGCACAAGCCAACGCACTGAAGAGAGTTTGACGATTCACCGCCGAGTACCTCCAAAAGGAAATCTTCCGCATCGTCGCAGCATCCGTCACACGTGGCAAGGTAACCAAAGTCACGACACCGTAAGGACGTAATACCCCTCCCGATAGCGTACCCCCGATCAGAGCCAAATTGCGGACGTGCGGACGTAGTGGTACTGCGACGCCGGAAGTTAGAGGTCGTCTACAATTGCACCATGTCCAATCAGCCCGTGCCTCCTCGGCCGCAGCCCCCACCACCGCCCGGCCCGACCACCGACTTTCGCATCGGAGATGAATTCGGAACCGCCAAGCGCAATCTTCCGCCCGCCGGCATTGTCCTGATCTGCATCGCTGCCGTCGCTGTGATAGTGGGAATCTTCGCTTTCACGGAACGGCCGAAACCGCAGGGCGCCGGTTCGATCGATTTGGTGACCGCGGCCGAAGTGCCCGGCCAGAACATGATCCTGGCCGCCATCACCCTGACCCTCCGGAACACCGCGCCAAGACCGCTGTGGATTCACACGCTCAAAGCGCAGCTCACCACCGCCGACGACAAAACTTTCGACGACGAAGCCGCCTCCGCCGTGGATCTCGACCGCTATTTCCAGGCGTTTCCCGCGTTGAAACAAAATTCCGAGCCGCCGCTTTCCCCCGAAACCAAGCTGCTGGCCGGCACCGAGCGTCGAGGAATAATCATTGTCGGTTTCAAGGTCACCAAGGAAGCCTTCGATCGGCGCAAGTCCCTGATCGTCACGATTCAACCCTATGACCAGCCGTTGCCCATAGTCCTGAAATGACCTGAAATGATGCGTACGACTGTGAAGACGCTGAACGAACTATATTCATCGCTCTCTGCCCGGCGCCGTTACGAAGTCTGGTTTGTTCGTCTGGGACTGGCCGACGGTGGCGGAGCATGGTGGTTCCGATATTTGCTGATGAACCCTGGCCGCGGCGGTTGCGCAGGCGACCCCAGCGGGATGCCCGTACAAGTGTGGGCCACATGGTTTCCGCAGAACGGCAAGCCGCAAAGCTTCATTCAAGGATTTCCCTTGGAGAGTCTGGACCTCAGCGCCCGAAGGCAAAATCCATTCCACTTCCGAATCGGCGGCAATGAAATCGGCGAGAACTCCTGCCGGGGAACGTTGGCCGTTGCAGGGCACGCTATTTCCTGGGACTTGCATTACTGTTCCGCGTTTCGCGTCACGCTGAGCAACAAAAGCTGGATTGGATTCTCGCGCACCCCGCATTCCGACGCGCTCTTTTCCGGCCACATCACGCTGGATGGCCAGAGTTTTGAGGGGAACCCCTTGGGGTTCGGAGTGCAAGGACACAACTGCGGATACCGGCATCGCAACTTCTGGACGTGGACCCATGCCTATTTCCCCCGCCCCGACGGGCGTTCGAGCGCAGCGAAAGCGCAAGCGAGCACATTCGAAGCCCTGGTGTACGAAATGCCATTCGGGCTGGTCTTTCGCAAGGCGGTTCTGTGGCATGAGGGGAAGGAGCACGAATTCCGGAATCTGCAAGAGATCAGAAGGGATCCCGATGAATTGCTGTGGAATTTTCGATGTTCGACGAAGCGTGGATTCCGATTGGAAGGAGCGATCGCTGGCGCTGGCCCCAGCATCCATCGTCTTCCCTACATGAAGACCGATTGTACCGGCAGCTTTGAAGTCGCCAACAACAGCCTCGCGAAAGCGGTGCTCCGCCTGGAGCGGCCGGGCATGCCCGTCGAAACCCTGGAGACGAGTATCGGGGCCGTATTGGAGATGGTCGGCCGCTAATTCGGAAGATCACGCAACCGCCTCACATTACCGGCGGAACACCGATCCCCATCGCCGCGAGAACCCGAATGAGCTCGCGGCGAACCACGGCTACGGTTGCCAGCAGGAACTTTCTCCGGCCCTCATCCGCTTCGCTCAGGATGGGATAACGGTGATAGAAGGTATTAAAGAGCTGCGCCAGTTGAAAAGCATGTTTGGCGAGATAAGCGGGCTCGGTCGTTGCGATGCACTGGCCCACAATGTAAGAGGTTTTCGCCGCCGCCAGCCAGAGTTCCCAAATGTCGTTGCTGGATTCGCCAGCGAGGTACTGAGCGAAATCTTCTGTAGAGACAAGGCTTGCCTCGTCTCCGGCCGCACCCGAGTTGATCGAGGATGGGTTGCTGTGGGACGCGTCTCGACAGAAACTCTGCGGATCGAGTCCACCCTTGCGGAAAATGTTCGAAGCGCGGACGACGGCATACTGTGCGTATGGACCCGTGTCCCCCTCGAAACTCAAGGCGTCCTTGAAATCGAAGGCGATCACCGAGGGCTTCGTGAACTTCAGCATGAAGTAGCGCAGCGCCCCGATGGCAACCTGCGTAGCGATGCGGGCGCGCTCCGCTTCACTCAACTCGGGATGACGCGCATCCACTTCTTTGCCAGCCGAGGTGATGAGCGCATCCAGAAGATCGTCCGCCTTTACGCCGAAGCCCTTGCGGCCAGAAACCTCAATCCACGGCCGCGCCTTATCTTCTTCGCTGAGTTGGTAGCCAAGTTCGGCGGCGCAGCGCGGGGTGAGCGCGACCATCTCGTAGGAGAAGTGGGTGTAGCGATCGGCGGCTTCGCCGTGGCCCAGTCCGCGCAAAGCTTCGATCACCGTGTTCTGCGCCTCGGATTGGCGCGCATCGATGACGTTGTAGATCTCGGCCACATCGCCGAAGTGGGGATGATCTTTCTCGCCCTCGGTGGTTGAGATCCAGCAGTCGTGCGCATTGGGATAGCGATAGAATTTCCGATAGCCGAAATCGCGCCCAAGCAGGCCAAATTTCCACATGTGATAGGCAATGTCTTTGCCGACGTAACCAACCGTGCCGTTGGAGCGGACGATAACTTTCTGGTCTTCCTCTGTGATCTTGTCGTCCTCTGCGCTCTCAGCGCTCTCCGCGGTGTCAGCTTTTGCCGTTCCCGCGCGACGCATCACCCAGCAGCCTGTGTTCTTACCTTCGTCCTCATAAGTAAGCACGCCAGCTTGCTTCAGCTTGGCAAACGCCGCATCCCAGAAGTGAAGGTGAAGTATCTCGCTCTCGCGAGGCAGGAAGTCGTACTCAATGTCGAGCCGGTCCATAGTTTCGAGATGGCGCTTAAGAACAGCAGTCGAAATCAAGTCTGCGATCGCCGCCGTCTCGTTATTTCCTTCCTCGATCGCATGCAGCGTGGCTAATCGCGCCTGCAGGTTCGACTTGTCCTCTTCATACCAATGGGAGACGCGGGCATAGAGATCCCAGCAGTAGTAATCGAACCGGGGCGCGGCGGCGAGCGCATCAATCTGAGCGCGGGACTTCTTCTCGATGTGCACGAATCCAACCACCACGTCGGCGACCTGCACTCCGGTGTTGTCGATGTAGTTCTGCACGTCCACTTCCCTGCCCGCAAAGCGCAGCAGGCGGACGAAAGTATCGCCGAGAATGGCGTTGCGCAGGTGCCCGATATGCGCCGCCTTGTTGGGATTGATGCTGGAATGCTCGACCAGCACTTTGCCGGTGGGAACCTCCGCGGCCGGTTCTTCGTCGGCGGTTAGAGCGGAGGCCAGTTCGGCGCGGCTTACGCGAACATTGATGTATCCGCCGCCGGCCACCTCGAATTTTTCAAAGCCGGAAATCGCGCCGACGCCAGCGACGATCTCTTCGGCAATCTTGCGCGGCGCCTTGCGGAGTTTCCGGGCGAGTTCGAAAGCGATCGGCAGCGCGTACTCGCCGAATTCGATTTTCGGCGGCTGCTCGACGACGATGTTCGCGCTTTCCAGGTCGTAAGTATGACGCAGAAACTCGCGCAGATGTTCGACCAGGCGGCGTTCCAGATATCGATACAAGGATGCCCTCTAACTATTGAAGAAACAGTGATTCTAACAAACTCGCGACAGGCGGCGGGTTTGACGGAGGTGACGGGGTTCCCTATGATGAAAGTTCGGTCGTCAGTCGATAGTCGTTGGTCGTCAGTCGTTAGCCAAAAATGCAGTCGTCGGTCGTTTGTCGTTGGTCATTGGCGAGCCAACCCATTTCGCCTCCGAGGTTTGCAGAATCTGGTTTTGCCGACGACTAACGACCAACGACGGCTTCCTTATGCGCATCGCCTACCTAGACTGTTTCTCCGGCATCAGTGGCGACATGTTTCTGGGCGCGCTGGTGGATGCCGGGGTTTCTCCGAAGCTTCTGCAAGACACGGTCGCGGCGCTCAATATCGGCGCCCGTTTGGAGATTTCCCGGGTGCTGCGGGGCGGAATTTCCGCGATCAAAGTCGATGTCTACACCAACGACGAAAAAGATCTGCCGCGCGAAGTTTTCTGGGAGCAGCAGGGGCACGATCGCGCTCACGACCACAGACAGGGTCGCGGCCTGAAGGAAATTCGCGAGATCATTGAGAAGTCAGCCATCAGTAAAACGTCGAAGGCAACCGCGATTCGCATCTTCGAGACGCTGGGCGAGGCCGAAGCCGAGATTCACAATACCTCCGTCGGGCGCGTCCACTTTCACGAAATCGGCGCCGTCGATGCCCTGGTGGATATTGTCTGCGCCGCAGTGGGTGCGGAATCTCTGGCCGTCGAAGAATGGGTATGCTCGCCGCTGAACGTTGGAGGCGGAACCGTCAAGTGCGCGCACGGAACGCTTCCCGTACCGGCGCCAGCAACAGTGAGGTTGCTCAGGGATGCGCCGGTATATTCGTCGGGACCACAGGTCGAACTGGTAACGCCCACGGGCGCAGCGATCGTGAAGACGCTGAGCAGCCGCTTTGCGGCGCTTCCGGCAATGAAGATCGAAAAAGCGGGATACGGCGCGGGAACTCGAGAATTCTCCGAGCACCCGAACCTGCTTCGGCTGACCATTGGAGAAGCCGGGCTGGCGGACAGCGCAGGTGCGTCGCTTGTCGCATCGCCAACATCGAATGAACTGATCATGAATGAGAAGTTCGTGAATGAGAAGATCATCAATGAAAGGATCGTGGTGCTCGAAGCGAATCTCGATGACCTGAGCCCGCAGGTTCTGGCCTACGCCATGGAGCGCTTGCTGGCTGAAGGAGCGCTCGATGTATTCAGCGTCCCGGTGCAGATGAAGAAGAGCCGCCCCGGCGCGTTGCTCACGGTGCTGGCGAAAATGGAAGACGCGAATCGCTTGACCAAACTGATCTTTGCCGAGACCACAACCCTGGGCGTTCGCCGCCGCGAGGAACAGCGGCAGACGCTCTCGCGACGCTGGGAAACGGTGGATACGGCGTGGGGTCCGGTGCGGATCAAGATCGCCAATATGAATGGCAGCGTCTCCAACTACGCGCCGGAATACGAAGACTGCCGGACGCTGGCGGAGGCGCAGCATGTGCCGCTCCGGACGGTGATGCAGGAAGCAATTCAGCAGTATCTTCGAGGCGAGCGAAAAGCATGAGCCAGGTTTTGTAGCATCTGTTTCGTATCAGGGCATCGATTTAGCTATGTCCTGATGCGAAACGTCAGTTTGTCCGCAGCCTGTTAGGGCCTGCCTAATTCAATCAGGAGGTTGTATATGGTGAGAAGTTACAGGATGATTGCACTTTGCTTGACTCTCTTCGCGCTAACTCCGTTTCTCAGCTTCGCGGGGTCGGCTCCGTCGGTGGGCACCATGGCTCCCGAATTCACGCTCAACTCGCAAGAAGGCACGCCGGTCAGCCTTAAGGATTATCGCGGCAAGTGGGTAGTCTTGTATTTCTACCCTAAGGACTTCACCAGCGGCTGCACCATAGAGGCGCACAACTTTCAGCGCGACCTGTCGCAGTATGAGCAGAAGAATGTCGTAATCCTTGGAGTCAGCGTGGATAGCGCCGACTCGCACAAGCAGTTCTGCGCCAAGGAAGGGCTCAACTTTAAGTTGCTGGCCGACACCGACCACAAAGTGTCCAGTGAGTACGACTCGGTGATGAACTTCGGGCTGGTCAAGGTCGCGGCCCGGCACACCTTCATCATCAATCCAGAGGGCAAGATTGTGAAGGTATACACCGAGGTAAAACCAAATGAGCACAGTGCCGAAGTGTTGTCGGCGCTCGCGGAGTTACAAAAGTAGCGTCGTGCGTCACGAACATAAGTTAGGGAGATTTCATGCCAGCGCTTATTTTGTTGCGTGAGCTTTTACAGCGCGTGCCAGGCCGCCTCGATAAGCTTTCCAAAGAAACGGTCGGAAGCCAGCCAACGCCTTCAGGCTGGTCTCCGAAGGAAGAACTGGGGCACCTGCTCGATTCAGCTGCCAACAATCATCAACGGATTGTTCGCGCGCAATTGGAAAACAACCCGGCCATGCCGGGCTATGAGCAGAGTGCCTGGGTAGCTCTGCATGATTACCAGCGCCGCGACTGGAGAAAGCTGATCGAGTTGTGGCAGGCACTCAACCGGCAATTGCTGGCAGCCGCCGAAGCAGTGCCGGACTCTGCCTGGTCGCGGACGCTTACCGTTGCCGGCTCGGAACCGCTGACACTCCAGTTCGTATTCGAGGACTATCTCACGCATATGTTGCACCACTTACAACACATCGGAATCGAAGTGGACGACACCAGATCGAATGCAACGACCGCAGCTTAAACGCGCAGATTCCGATGTTGACTTTGTTTTGAAGAGGCGCGTTTTGAAGGGGCGCGGCTTCAGCCGCGCCGTAAGCTGCAAAATGAATAGCGGCCCTAGCCTCTGAGGTAAGATTTCGACTCCTAGGACACAGGATAGGAATGAGCAAGAAGTTTTACATCACGACCCCGATCTACTACGTCAACGCGCGTCCGCACATCGGACACGCTTACACCACGATTGCCTGCGACACCATCGCGCGCCGGCACCGCATGTTAGGCGATGACACGTGGTTCCTGACCGGCACCGACGAACACGGGCAAAAGATCGAGCGGGCAGCGCAGGCTGCGGGCAAGACGCCGCAGCAGTTCACCGATGAAATTTCCGCGGAATTCCGTGCTCTCTGGAAGCACATGGGATTGACGCCGGACGATTTCATCCGCACCACCTCCGAGCGGCACAAACAGGGCGTGCAGGCATTGTGGCGGAAGATTCGCGATAACGGCCACATCTATAAAGGAACCTACACCGGTCAATACTGCGTCTCCGACGAGCTTTACGTCGATGCAGAGCCGGGCGCTCCCTGTCCCGATTGTGGCCGTCCAACGGAAACCGTCCACGAAGAGAACTACTACTTCAAGCTCTCGGCATTCCAGGACCAGTTGATCCGCCTTTACACCGAGCAGCCGGATTTCATCCGCCCCGAAACGCGACGCAATGAAGTGCTTTCGTTCGTGCGCGGCGGCCTGCGCGATCTTTCCATCAGCCGCTCGACGTTCTCCTGGGGCATCCCTGTACCGGACGATCCCAAGCACGTCGTCTACGTCTGGCTCGACGCGCTAGCGAACTACATTACCGCACTCGGCTACGGCTCGAACGACACCAGCAAATTCGACAAGTACTGGCCGGCTGACGTGCACATGATCGGCAAAGAAATCGTGCGCTTTCATTGCGTCTACTGGCCGGCGTTCCTGCTCGCCGCCGGATTGCCGTTGCCCAAGAGCATCACGGCGCACGGCTGGCTGCTGTTTGAAGAAAGCAAAATGTCGAAGTCGCGCGGAAATATCGTGCGCGCCGAAACCATCGTGGATGTGCTCGGCACCGACGCTCTGCGCTACTTTTTGCTGCGCGAAGTCGTCTTTGGGCAGGATGGATCGTTCAGTTTCGATGCGCTGGTGCAGCGCTATAACTCCGATCTCGCGAACGGCCTCGGCAACCTCGCCAGCCGTACCCTCACGATGATCGCGCGCTATTTCAAGGGAGAAGTGCCGTATCCGTCAAACGCCGCGCACACCCCGGCCGATGCCACGATTGCGGAGACGGCGAGAAAAGCGATCGCCGACTACGGTGCGCTCTTTGACCAATTCCAGTTCTCGCGCGCCCTCGAAACCGCCTGGGGACTGGTCAGTACCGTGGACAAATACATCGTCGAAAACGAACCCTGGTCGTTGGGCGAAAAAAAGGACAGGGACGAAGACAGCCGCTCTCGCCTGGCAACCGTGCTCTACACCAGCGCCGAAGCTCTGCGGATTGTAACGGCTCTCGCGCATCCAGTTATGCCCGACGCCACTGCCAAGATCTGGGCCCAACTGGGACTTGGAGACATCAGGAAATTCGACCTGACCGGATTACAGTGGGGACAACTGCACCTCGGCACAAAGTTGGGCGACGTGCAAGCCGTGTTTCCGCGGGCGGACAAATCGGCCATCGAGAGGATGCAAAACATGGAAGAAAAGAGTGTAAGTGTGGGGACTGGCGCCTCGCCCGTCCAGCCGAGCGAAGCTCGGCAACCCGCCGCAACGCCGGCGACGCCGCCCGCGCCAGCCAAGCCCGCAGCCACCATTCCCGATGGCAAAATCACCATCGACGACTTCGCGAAAGTAGAATTGCGCGTCGCCCAGGTGAAGACCGCCGAGCGCGTAAAGGGCGCCGACAAATTGCTGCGCCTGGAAGTCGATCTAGGAACTGAAGTGCGCCAACTAGTAGCGGGGATCGCCGAGGCCTATGAACCGGAAGCACTGATCGGACGCAAGGTCGTGATCGTGGCCAACCTCGCGCCCCGCAAGCTTCGCGGACTAGAATCAAACGGCATGATCGTCGCCGCCGCGCCCGAAGGCGGCAAGCCGGTGCTGGCAAGCTTTCTGGAGGACGTGCCGGTGGGCACGCGTCTGAAGTAGCGCTGCCGAGCTTCGCTCGGCATGGACGGGCCAGAGACCCGTCCCCACGATCTTCCCAACGACTAACGACCAGCGACCAACGACTGATGTTCATCGACTCCCACGCTCATCTCGAAGGCAAGCGCTACGACGCCGATCGCAGCGAAGTGCTAGCGCGCGCGAAACAGAACGGGATCGAGGCCTATCTCGCCATCGGAAACGGCGACGGGCCGGACACCGCCGACTGCGGGATTCAGTTGGCGGAAAAATACGACGGCAAACCGGATTATCCGCGAATCTGGGCGAGCGTGGGAATTCATCCTCATGAAGCAAGCCTCGCGAACGAAGCCGCTGATTCCCAAATGCTGCAATGGGCGCGGCATCCCAAGGTGATCGCCTGGGGAGAGATCGGCCTCGACTATTTCTACGATCACTCGCCGCGTGAAGTACAGAAGACGGTCTTCCGGCAGCAGATGGAGTTGGCAAGAGCGGCGAAGTTGCCCATCATCATTCATTGCCGTCCCTCCGGCAATAGCGAGAACGCATGGGACGACTGCCTGAGCATGATCGCCGAACATGGGAGCGCTGAACATGGGACCGCCGAACACGGGCGATCGATCGGATTGGGCGGCGTTCTGCACTGCTTCACGGGAAGCGTCGAGCATGCGCGGCGGGCACTCGATCTGGGTTTCATGATTTCTTTTGCCGGCAATATCACCTTTCCCAAGGCGCAGTCGATCCGCGACGCGGCGCAAATGGTTCCGCTCGACTGCATGCTGATCGAAACCGACTCGCCCTACCTGGCTCCGATTCCGCATCGCGGCCAGCGCAACGAGCCGGCGTTTGTCAGGGAGGTAGCCCGTCAGATCGGCGAATTGCGCAACTTGACCACAGAAGAGATCGGCTCGCAAACCGCGCGGAATTTCTACAAGTTTTTTGGACTCGCGCCAGAAACTTCAAAGCCCGCTCTTTAACTCCCAACTTTCTCTTGCGCTAGATTTTGTCATCCCGAACGAAGTGAGGGATCAGCGGCTTGCGCGAGATGCAGATCCCTCACTTCGTTCGGGATGACAATTTATAAAATGTGCTGGTCGTACCCCAGGCGTCCAGCCTTCGCAGATAATGCCTCTTCTGTTACCCTCAGGGGTACAGGTTTGGGGTGAACGATCGGTGGGGCTCTGAGCTTTCGAGCGGGCACCCCTCACAGCACGACAATCTAAAGACTTCAAAGGCCGTAATATATTTTGACCGTGACTTCGACGGTGAAATTCCATGCCCGATAACAGTTTCGATATCGTCAGTAAAATCGACCTGGCGGAGGTTTCCAACGCCATCCAGCAGGCGACGAAGGAGGTCAGCACGCGCTTCGATCTCAAGGACTCGAAGTCCCAGATTGCGATGGAGGGCACCGACGCGATCCTGCTTCACTCCGCCGATGAATTCAAAATGAAGGCGGTAAATGACGTTTTTCAGCAAAAGCTGGTAAAACGCGGCGTGCCCCTGAAAGGCTTAACCTATGGCGCGCTGGAATCAGCCGCCGGAAGCACAGTGAAGCAGAAGATCTCCATTCAGCAGGGGATCCCGATTGAAAAGGCCCGAGAAATCGTGAAGCTGATCAAGAATTCGAAGAAAAAAGCGCAAGCCTCGATCCAGGGCGACGTAGTGCGGATCAGCAGCAAGGATCGCGACACGCTGCAGGAGCTGATCGCGATGGTCAAGCAGCAGGATTTTGGCATCGATCTGCAGTTCACGAATTACCGGAGCAACTGAGCACTTGTGACCGCGACGACGTCCATCAACGGGAAAGAAATCTTCGATCTTCTGCGTGACGACATTGTCGCGATCGAAGAACAATTCGGGCGCGATACGGTCTCGAACGTCGCGGCGATTACGGAGATCGGCGAGTACCTGCGCGCCGGCGGGGGCAAGCGAATTCGTCCAGCGTTGTTGCTGCTCTCTGCCAAGCTCCTCGGCTACAAGGGCAAGGGCGCGGTAAAGCTCGCCACCGTCGTTGAGATCATCCACACGGCGACCCTCGTCCACGACGACATCATTGACGAGGCCCAAATCCGCCGCGGCCGTCCCGCCGCCAACACGCAGTGGGGCAACTCCATGTGCGTGCTGGCCGGCGATTGGCTCTACATGCAAGCCTTTAAGATCGCGGTGCAGGAGCGCAATTTCCGCATCCTGGACGTGCTGGTCGAACTGACGCAGCAGATGGTCGAAGGCGAACTGCTCCAGATGGAGAAGCTCGGCCAGCTGATCTCGCTGCAGGAGCATCTCGATCTGATCTATCGCAAGACGGCCTGCCTATTCTCGGTGTGCATGAGGGTTGGCGGCATCCTCGGCGGCGCCACTGAGCCCGAGGAAGAACGCCTCGGCCAGTATGGACGCGATCTCGGTTTAGCCTTCCAGATCGTGGACGATGTGCTCGACCTCACCGCTTCGGAAAGTGTGCTGGGCAAGCCCGTTGCCAGCGACCTGCGTGAAGGGAAAGCCACCATGGCCGTCATCCATGCGCTGGAGCGCTGCACCGCCGCCGAGCGCCGCCAAATCGAAACCATCCTGCACGACCGCGCTTTCAACGGCGTCACTCACGCCGACATCCTGACCATCCTGAACCGTTATGGTTCTCTCGAATACGCCTCCAAAGAGGCCGCCCGCTATGCCGAATCCGCGCGCCAGGCCATCTGCATCTTTCCAGACTCGGAGATCAAGCGAGCGCTGTTGTGGGCGCCGGAGTTCGTGGTAGCCAGAGAGAAATAGCGGTCGGCATTTGCCGCTCGTGTAGGGACGGCCGCCCCCGGCCGTCCAAGCCGAGCGCAGCTCGGCAGTTGCCAGTGAGCGCGGCAACTTTGGGATTCGCTCCTAGCGCTTCACCGCAATCCCCAGCATCTCAAAACGCCCTTTAAGTAAAAGCTTCCCCGATCCCAAAAACGCGCGGGCAGGAAATTCGCGAGAGAACAGCTTCACGTAGGCAGCGTTGAACCGCTCCCACAACGCAACGTCCGGCGAATAGACCTGCACCCAGACCAAATCATCCATTGACATACCACCTTCACGGAGCAAGGCCTGGAAGCCGTCAAACAAGAGATCCAGCTCGGCATCAATACTCTCTGGCGCCTCGCCCGCCGCCGGGTCGATGCCGATGCGTCCGGAGATGTAAAGAGTATCGCCCACCAGCACGGCGTCGCTGAAAGGAAGGCCCGGGGGACGATTCGGAAGATTGATGTAGCGGCGGCTCTCGGCGGACAAAGGATTCTCCTGAAGTCGTACTACTGTAGCAGGGGTGCTTGCGCCCAAGCCAGGTCCTTAGTAGGGGTAAGTTCCGGGTTGCCCGGGACTGGGATGCCAGAGGCCGGCCACCTCCAGCACTTTTCGCCCTAAGGTGATTGCCGGCTGTGGCCTGCAGCCAGATGGTCAACGGCGCGACGTGTTCAGGTCTCTGGGACGCCTGTGTTCTCAAAACTCGGATTCTTCCAGTCCGAGGTGGCGGCGAATAGTTTAATACGAGATATTACAACCTGCAGTGGTGCGCTGCATGCATCTGAGTACCCGATCCGTTCTGCTACCATGACTGCGCCTGCACAAGGCGGCTCGGAACAACATGGTTCATCTCTCGCCGACGGCAGTTTTCGACGTTCAAACTCTGGCCGCTTACGCCATCTTTCTCGCGAGCTATCTCGTCTTTGCACTAGGAAAATTTCCTGGACTAAAAATTGACCGTGCGGGCGCGGCGATCATCGGCGCTGTCGGCATGGTGGCGTTCCGGATTGTGCCGCCGTCGGACACGCTGCGGTTTATCGATTTCCCCACGCTGGTGCTGTTGTTCTCGATGATGCTGATTGTAGGCAATCTTCATCTGGTGGGATTCTTCGAGTGGAATGCGGAGATGGTGCTGCGGCGGCTGAAGCCGTCGCGGCTGTTGCCTGCGGTCGTCTTTACTTCGGGAGTGCTTTCCGCATTTTTCGTGAACGATATTGTTTGCCTGGTGATGGTGCCGTTTGTGCTGAGCATCACGCGCAGGCTGCGGCTGGAACCAGTGCCATATCTGTTGGCGGTGGCGACGGCATCGAATATTGGCAGCGTGGCGAGTATCACGGGGAATCCGCAGAACATGCTGATCGGGTCTTTTTCCCACATCTCGTATCGTGACTTCCTCCTGCATCTTGGGCCGGTGGCGGTGGTGGGCTTGTTCCTGGATTGGATGGTGCTGCACTGGATGCTTATGCGGAAGGTGAAGCATGCGGAACTGGTCAACGACGGTATCCCACTGCCGCCGCTCGATCTTTCGCGGCTGACGAAACCAGCGATTGTGGTAACCGCAGTTGTGATCGCGTTTTTTGCAGGTGTACCCCCAGCGATGGCAGCGGCTTTGGGCGCGGCGGTGTTGCTGATTACCCGAACGATCGAGCCGCGAAAACTGTACGAGGAAGTGGACTGGGGTCTTCTGGTGTTCTTTGTCGGGCTGTTCTTGATTGTGGGCGGAGCGCAAAATGCCGGGATCATCGGAGAGTTTCTGGGGATCGCAGAGCATTGGAATCTCCACAGGCTGGGAGTCTTCACGGTTGCGGTATCGATGCTGAGCAATATTGTGAGTAATGTACCGGCGGTGATGCTCTTGAAGTCACTGGCGCCGAACTTTGCGAATCCGCATACGGCGTGGCTGGTACTGGCGATGGCTTCGACGCTGGCGGGGAATCTGACGATCACAGGAAGCGTGGCGAACATCATCGTGGTCGAGAGCGCCAAGCCGGAGGTGAAGATCGGGTTCTGGGATTATTTCCGCGTTGGGCTGCCGATTACCGTGATGACGTTGATGGTGGGATGGGCGTGGCTGGGGTGGGTTAAATAGATCGTTGATTCTTCCGGCAAGGGCTGAGAACAAAAAGGAGATTCCCGACTAAGAGCATGCGCGAGCCTGACGCCTCCATTGAGGCCAAAACGTCCCCTTCGCGGCGAACGCTGCTTGGCCTCGATTGGCTCAATTTCCTCCTGGCCGACGTGCAGACGGGGGTGGGGCCGTTCCTCGCCATTTACCTTGCTGGCTACAAATGGGACGAAGAGCGCGTCGGGCTTGCGCTTACGGTTGGCGGGATCGCAGGAATTCTCACGCAGACGCCAGCTGGCGCGCTCGTTGATTTCCTCCGATCGAAGCGAGCGCTGGTCGGTGTGGCCGTGGCCGCTCTGGCTGCGGGAGCGCTGCTGATCGCTCTGTTTCCGTCGTTCTGGCCAGTCATGGGCGCTCAGGTCTTGATTGGCGGCACCTCCAGCGTCTTCCTACCAGCCATCTGCGCGATGTCGCTCGGGATCGTTGGACGGGCCGCATTCGACGCCCGCCAAGGTCGCAATCAGACGTTCAACTCGGCAGGGAACGTGATTGCCGCCGTGTCGATGGGCGTCCTCGGCTACCTCGTTTCCAACCGGAGCATCTTCTTTTTCGTCGCGGTTTTCGCGGTTCCCACGATTCTCGTCCTGCTTCTGGTCAGACCCGCAGAGATTGACTACGAACTTGCCCGTGGCGCGACTGACGGCGAGAAACGGGGCAAAGTGGAAAGCGTCGAGGTGCTCTTCTGGGAGCACCCACTGGTCCTCTTCCTCGGATGCGCCGTGATGTTCCATTTTGCGAACGCGGCGATGCTGCCGCTGCTTGGCGAGATGCTGGCCAAGGGTGAGGGCCGAAGCTCGATGATGTTCATGTCGGCGTGCGTGGTAACGACCCAGTTCGTCATCACGCTGATCGCGTCTTGGTCGGGACGGACGGCAGGAACGTGGGGTCGAAAGCCACTTCTGCTGAT
>JBEKFN010000026.1:0-19216 GCA_050013295.1 Terriglobales bacterium | reverse complement strand
TCCTGCCGACGATTGGCCAGCCTGCGCCTCCGCCGAGGACTCCCCCTCAGCTCCAGTCCGCAGACAATTTCGAGACGATGGGGAGCGTCTCCTATCAGCACATTTTCTCGCCCAACGTTCTCGTCGATGTCCGCGGCATGGTCCGCAACAACTCCAACGACTTCTATTCCAGCCCCTCCTCCTGGCCCATAATTGTCTACCAGCACAATGACTTTAAGGAAGGATATTTCAAGAGCTCCGCCTCCATTCACCACGGCCATCACGAATGGAAAGCTGGCATCGAATCCAACAATATCTTCCTCCACGAAAACTACAGCGACATCATCACCGCCGATCAGACTCCGAATCCGATTACCGGTACGTGTTTCCCTTTCGACTGCGACACCGCTCCCACCTTAAGTTTTCTTGGCAGCCGTCCCGGCCTCGAACAAGCCGCTTTCATTCAGGACCTCATCCACTTCGGCAACTGGACCATCAACGCCGGCCTGCGCTGGGACCACTACCAATTACTTCTCAATCAAAACGCCGTCAGCCCGCGTTTCGCCCTGGCCCATTATTTTCCCACGGCTAATTTGGTGGTCCACTTCTCCTACGACCGCATCTTTCAAACCCCGTCGTTCGAGAACATCCTGCTCGCCAGCTCTACCCAGGTGCAATCCTTCGAACCGACCGTTCTGCGGCTGCCAGTGCAACCTTCGCACGGCAACTATTTCGAGATCGGCGCCAGCAAAAGCTTTTTCAACCAATTCCGCTTCGATGCTAACGTTTTCCGCCGCGCCGACAACAACTACGCCGACGACGACCAAATTCTTAACACCAGCATCAGCTTCCCCATCGCATTCGAAAAAGCCATCCTCTACGGCGCTGAAGGCAAGCTCGAACTGCCGCACTGGAAGCGCTTCTCCGGCTTCATCAGCGAATCCTACATCGTCGGCAATGCCTGGTTTCCCGTAACCGGCGGTCTTTTACTCGGCGAGGAAAACACCGTCGCTGCTACGACACTCACGGGCCATTTCCCCGACTCGCAGGACCAGCGCCACAGCCTTCGCGGCCGCCTTCGATACCAGGTGAAGCCGCGCTTCTGGGTCGCAGGTGGAATTCAATACGACACCGGGCTGCCCTTCGATATCAACAGCACCCCACAACAGGCGCTTGCCGAATACGGTCAGCAGGTGATTGATCGAATCAACTTTGCTCGAGACCGCATCTATCCTGCTTTTCAGGTCAATGCTTCGGCGGGCGCGGATGTCTATAAGTCGGAGAGTCTGAATATGCGGTTCCAGATCGATGGACAGAACCTTACCAACATTCTTAACGTCATCGATTTCGGGGGTCTTTTCTCCGGCAACGCCATCGGACCATCGCGCAGCGCAGCCCTGCGCCTTACTTCTACCTTCTAGCGCGTCGCGAGCGATTACAAAACCACACGTTCTCGACAATTCCCAGTTGCATATCGCCCCAACCCAAGTGTAAAGTCGCCGATACGGTGGCGTCGCGCGCGGCTTCCGGTCGTGCGGATGGCACCACCCGCGGAAGGGGGGATTGGCAATGCCCACAGCGATTCCACTCCACGTCAACGGTCAGGCAACACGAGTGACGGTCGATGATCCCGACATGCCGTTGCTCTATGCGCTGCGCGACAACCTGGGACTGCACGGGCCGCGCTTCGGCTGTGGCGTCGGGCAGTGCGGCTCATGCACCGTACACCTTGACGGCAGGCCGGTGCGCTCCTGCGTGACGCCGCTCTCGGCGGTCGGCAAGAAAAAGATCGTCACCCTGGAAGGCTTGGGCACAACCGACAAGCTGCATCCCGTCCAGAAAGCCTTCATCGCAGAGCAGGCCGCGCAGTGTGGCTACTGCATCAATGGCATGATCATGGAAGCGGCCGCCCTTCTCGCTTCGAACAAGAAACCCAGCGATGCTCAGATCAAGCAGGCGCTCACCCACAATCTGTGCCGTTGCGGTACCCACCTGCGCATCGTGCGCGCCGTCAAGCGCGCATCTGCTGGCGTGTGAAGGGAGGACGACCATGTTGTTCGCAAAGCCAAACCGCCGCGACTTCTTGAAGGGCACTGGCATCTTGATCGTTAGCTTCTCCCTGCCCTCTCCGTTTACTGCAGCCTTCGCCCAGAGCGGAACTCCAGCAAACACAAAGACGGAAACAAAGACCGTTGCACTCGACGATGTGGATGCCTTCCTGGCGATCGACCCCACCGGCAGCGTGACGCTCTATTCCGGCAAGGTCGATCTAGGCACCGGCATAGGCACGGCGTTGACGCAGATCGTGGCCGAGGAACTGGACGTCCCGTTCGCGCGCGTGCACGTCATTGAGGGGGACACTGCCCTGACGCCCGCGCAGGGCAAGACCTGGGGCAGCCTCTCGATCCAAAACGGCGGCATGCAGATTCGCCAGGCTGCCGCCACCGCCCGCCACGCCTTGCTGCAGGAAGCGGCCAAACGTCTCGGCGTGCCGGTCGAAGATCTCGTCGTTGAGCAGACTACTGAGGAAGGCACCGTGCGGTCGCGCAGCAGCGGCAAGCAGGTCACCTATGGCGAGCTGATCGGCGGCAAAACATTTTCACTGAAGCTGGACAAGCAGGCGCCGCTCAAAGACCCAGCGACGTACAAGATCGTGGGGCAGCCGGTTCCCCGCTTCGACATCCCGGAAAAGATGACGGGCCAGTTCACCTATATGCAGGATTTCAAGGTGCCCGGCATGCTGCACGGCCGTGTAGTGCGCCCGGCGGCCATCGGCGCCACATTGCTGAACGTCGATGAGAGCTCGGTCAAGGACGTTCCCGGCCTGGTCAAGGTTGTGCGCCAGGGCAATTTCCTCGGCGTGGTGGCCGAGAGCGAGTGGGGCGCCATCCGGGCGGCGCAGAAACTTAAGGCGACCTGGTCCAACTGGGAAGGCCTGCCGGAGCAGAGCAAATTGTGGGAGCATGTCCGTGGCACCAAGGTCAACAAGGACGATGTCACCAGCAACGTCGGCAACGCCGAGCCGGCGCTCGGACAGGCCGCCAAACGGCTGAGCGCGACCTATGATTTTGCCATCCATACGCACGGCTCCATAGGGCCTTCCTGCGCCGTTGCGGAAATCAAGGACGGCAAACTCACCTGCTGGTCCTCCAGTCAGGGGACACATGATCTGCGCCAGCAGTTCGCGGCCATGCTCTCCATGCCGGACACCGACGTGCGCGCCATCTATGTCGAAGGCTCCGGCTGTTATGGCCGCAACGGACATGAAGACGCGGCCGCCGACGCCGTCTTGCTCGCACGCGCCGTGGAGCGGCCAGTGCGCGTGCAGTGGATGCGCGACGACGAGCATGGCTGGGATCCGAAAGGGCCTCCGACGCTGATGGACCTCCAGGCGGGGCTCGACGCGAACGGCAACGTCGTCGCCTGGTATTCCCAGGTCTATGTCCCTGAAAGCGCGACCGGCAGTGTCAATGTCAAGCTGGTGGCAGCGGAGCTGGCGGGCCTGCCGCATGAGACCGGAATGGTTCCCGGCAACATCATCCAAAACACAGCCATACCCTACACGTTCCCCAACGTGCGCACGGTAGCGCACCGGCTGGCTGAAACGCCGTTCCGTCCGTCTTGGATTCGCGCCCCGGGGCGCATGCAGAACACCTTCGGCAATGAATCGTTCATGGATGAGCTTGCCGCCGCGGTCGGCGCCGATCCACTGGAGTTCCGGCTGCGTTACCTGAACGATCCGCGCGGTGTCGAATTGTTGAAGCGGCTGGCCAGCTTCGCCCAGTGGCAGAGCCGATCTTCATCAGGACGAGCGTCGCCTGACCGAACGCCGAAGCAAAAGGGTGGCGACGTCGCCACCGGTCGTGGCCTTACCTATATCAAGTATGAACTTGCTCGTACCTATGTAGGAGCGGTCGCCGACGTGGAGGTGAACCGCAAGAGCGGCGAAATCCGCGTCAAGCATTTTGCCGTCGTGCAGGATTGCGGGCAGATCATCAACCCCGACGGCGTCAAGAATCAGGTCGAAGGCAACGTGACGCAGACCGTCAGCCGCGTACTGAAGGAGGAAGTCACGTTCGACCGGTCGCGGGTGACCAGCCTCAACTGGGCAAGCTACCCGATCTTGACCTTCCCGGAGATGCCGGACGTGGACATCGAGCTGATCGACCGGCCGGCGGAGAAGCCCTGGGGCGTGGGCGAGCCGTCCGCTGCCGTCGTGCCCTCTGCCATTTCGAACGCAGTGTTCGATGCGGTGGGGGTGAGGCTGCGCTCGGTGCCCTTCACCCCGGCCAAGGTGCGTGCCGCTATCCAGAGTGCCTGAGGTGCGAAGTCTGGCCAGCTAACCGCACACCATCGTGATGGCGCGGGCCTAGGGAGGCGTTTAGCATCCTCTTGAATCGTTCCTGATTATTTTTTCCTGAATGAGCCACTCGGACGTGATTCTTCGAGTTTGGAATGTCAACCCAATGGTTGATAATGGACTGATCGTCAGGCACCCAGCCCATGAAGAAACTTCCGCGAAAGGTTCACAGCCATACAGGGAAATCGGATCGCCTCTCGGCGCGGGAAGACCGGCGCCGGCCTCGTTTCTCCCGCGAGCTCTCCGTGCTTTACGAGGACGATGCGGTGGTCGTTCTCGACAAACCAGCCGGACTTCTGGCTGTGCCGGTTAAGGGCTCCGATACTCCGTCCGCCTTGTCTCTGCTTGTCGCAAAACTCAAACTGAAGAGACAGCGAGCCTTGGTCGTGCATCGCATCGATCGGTTTGCTTCCGGAGCTCTGTTGTTTGCCAAGACCGGTCCGGATCGAGATGCGCTGGTGCGACAGTTTCTCGCTCATACTCCCGTAAGGAAATATCTCGCGGTTCTGCGCGGCCGTCTCGGCGCTGAGGCAGGGACGCTCGTGCATTATTTTCGACGTGAAGGAATGTTCCAACAGTTGCGCACGGCGAGAGACCCGCGGGCGGCTCGTGCCGAACTTCGGTATTCCGTCGAACGCCTTTTTGCGGATGCTTCGCTCGTCCGGGTTGAGCTGGTGACAGGATTGCAGAATCAGATCCGAGCGCAATTTTCGGCGATCGGCCACCCGGTGATCGGCGATAGAAAATATCACCGGGCGGAATCGTCGGAGCAGCTAATTGCTCGCGTCGCTCTTCATGCCGCATATCTTCAGTTTGTCCATCCGCGCTCGGGGGAGAGCGTCGCGATTGAATGCAAACTGCCTCCGGATTTTCAGCATTTGGTCCGAGAATTATCGCGATCAAGCCGTGCGCGCCGATGATAATACTAAGGATGATGCAAGATGGGAACGGCTTCGGGAAGAGTCGTTGAAGCTGCTGGGTACGACCATCCCTACGCACGCGGGGAGAACATCGAAGGGCCGCGGACTTATACCACAGTCGACCATCCATTCGAGACAGAGCTCCACAGACCGTTAGAACGAATAGCGGTATTCGAGCCGGACTATGTGCTCGTACCAAACCGAGTGCGTGACCGCTTGCCCGAATCCCACATAGACAGAGTTGTGTCTGCCAAATGAGGTGCGCGCTCCAATCTTGAGATTGACAATATTGGTGCCGCTGGCATCGGCCACTGCCGGTGTGCCCGCAGGGGTTTCGACTGTCTCAAGGCCGCCGAGCACGTGCCATCCAAACAACTCGACCACGGGTGCGAACTTAATGTTCTCGCGATTCACCAGTTGATAGCTGGGCCCGAAGCCGTAAAAGAAGATGTCGCCGGCATAGTTGCCGACGCCCGAGAGGCTGGAGCCGTTGATTGGGAGCCAGCCCCCGATCTGGGACTCGACCGCCCACCGGTCCGAAAGCCGCTGATAGTACAGCAGCGAGGGTTCGATGCTGTAGTGGGCCGTGCCCAGTCCTCGGGAACCATCCCCGGACGGGAAGTAAGCTTTGAATTGGAAGGTCAGCGAGTGATCGGAAGAAGCGGTCACGGCCAGCTTGAATCCAGCGCGAACATCGCTAATTCCCGACTGGTTCGAGAAAGGAGAAGCTCCTGTGACAGCCACGCCCTGCACGACATTGCTTGTACCGGGAATGAAACTCTGTGGCTGAATCCAGCGGATCGGGACTTCGGTGAAGACCGAGAAGCGGCGGACCGGAGCATATTCCGCCTGAAGATAGAGTTGCTGAAAATTTATGTTATTCGAGGCGCCGGGCCTCGGCCCCGGCCCGCCGGGATTGCATCCGCATTGCGGGTAGAAGAACTCCGCGCGATCGGGAGCATTGTCTTTGAAGCCCGCGTCGAAGCGAATTCGAACCTGCGAACCGACGATAGCGTCGTCAACGTAGCCGACCATGCTGCCCTCGAGGGGCGGCCCGGAGGGTTCCTTGACCGGCGCCGTGTTCTGGCTCTGAGTCGACTGGCTGGTTTGCGGCGGCTGCGGATCCGGCTGCGACTCAGCCACAGACGGGGATGTCCCGCTCGCACTGGACGTCATGGAGGCTTCCGCCAAGCCTCCCGTCGAAGAAGGATCTCCCAACGGGGAGGCGCCCGATCCCGGATGCTCTTTCATCGGGCTCAAGCCGGTCTGCTGCGCGGTCAGCATTATTGGCAGAAAAACGACAGAAATTAGGATCAGCCTTCTCATGGTTCTTGTTCCCCCTGATTTGCGTTCAGCCATGCAAGCCATGTCGCGAACCCCACGAACTGCAGCAGAGTCTGACTTCAGACTCGCCTCCGGCCTGCTCAATTTATTGCCGCCAAGGTTAGCATACTAACGTGGAATTCGGGATAGTGATGAAGGGTGCGCTTTTATTCGGCTCTCAAACATCTCCAGCCTCGCTGAGATTCTGCTAGCGATTCTTTTGACCGCTGGCGTTCAGGCGCTCGCGAACGTCCCGAGCTTTGTCTCGTTCCCTGGCCAGCGAAGAAGAAGCAGCAGGCGTGGCCAATTCTTCGAAGAGAGTGAGCGCCTGTTGATTTCTCTGCTTTGCCGGGTCTATCTGTTTTTCATTCAACAGCAAGATTGCCATGTTGTCATAAAATCGCGCCAGTTCCATTTTATATTCCCGATTGCCGGGTTCTTTCTTGCAAAGGCCCTCGTGAATCGCAATAGCGCGTTCGTACAACTGTGCGGCTTCCGGCATTCGCTTCTCGTGTCCCAGCAAGTTGGCAAGGTTATTGTAGGCGCGGGCCAAGTCCTGCGACGGTGGTGGATTTTTGCTTCCGGCCGAGGCATCCGTGTTCTTCTCCGCTAACGGCTCGAGCAGCCCAACCGCCTGGCGGAAGTCCGATTCCGAATGGTTGAGATCTGTGCTGTAACGGAGGATGCCGCGGTTGTAGTAGGTGCGGGCCAGTTCCTGCCCGTAGCTGGAATTCCCTGGTATCTGGTGCACCAGTTCCTGCTGCAGGCGTAAGGCGTTGTCATATTCGTTTTCCGCATCCGCGCGGGTGTAGGGCACGGGCTTCTGCGCTTCTTCCAGCCAATTCCTCAGGGTCTCGCCCAGCCAGTTATAGGAGTAGGCCTCCGCTTGCCGGTATTCGGGATTGTCGGGATGCTGCTTGGCTAGGCTCTGCAACCCGGTTATCGCCAATTGGTACTCATTCACTGCGTCTTGATACTTCCCCAGTAAACGATTGATATCACCCAATCGGGTTCGCGTCCGTGCCGTTTCCAGGCGAAATTTCTCGTTGCCGGGGTTCTGCTTGCTTAAGTAGTTGACATAGAAATCCTTTGCCTTCTCCAACAGGCCTTGCCGGAATTCCTCCATCTGCGGAGTGTCAGCCGCTTCGCGCGCCTGCTGGCTGCCGGCCGACGATAGGCTCTCATCCACTGCGGTCTTGGCTAGCTGCAGATTGGCTTCAGCACGGCGCTTTTCGCTCCAGGCGAAAAAAGCCAGGGACACAGCAATCACCAGCATGATTCCGAGGACCGCAGCAGCCCATTGGACGTGCCTCAGCTTTCTCTTTCGTTCCTGTTCCCGTTCGGCCTCAAACCGCGCTCGCTCTTTCTCGCTGCGATCCAGGAAATCCATCGCGCGTGCGAAGGACGAGTCGTAACGCTGCGCCCAAGCCTCGGTGGGGTGGCCTTGCTCTTTCCAACGGACACCAAGTTCAAGTTCGGGGTTGTGCCAAAGACCCGCCGTGCCTTCGGCAAACCAGGCGGAGGCCTGCGAGAGCCGCGCATAGACCTGGGCGGATGCCCGCTCTTCTTCCGCCCATGCGATCAAGCGGATCCAGCAGCGCATAAGACTCTCGTGTGACAAATCGACAATCGATCGGGACTCGAGCAACGTTGCTGCCGGCGGCATCAGAAAACTCCGGCCGGGCCGTCGAAAAATCTCAACGATCTGGATCACTTCCGGCTCTGACGCTTCGCAAATCGCAGAGAGTTCCCTTATGGAGGTGGGCCGCCGGATGCCTCGCGGATCCGAAAAGGTGTCGGTCAGGGCCTTAAAGATCTGTTCCGCAATCTTGCGGTTGGCGTCGGAGTCGGTCTCGAGGAATGCCTCCTCGGCGTGCAGAGATAAGGCTTGGTGCAGGGTGCCAACCGCTTCGTAGTCGGCGATGTCGATAGGCTCATCATAGTTCCGATCCTGGTTCCGATGCTGGCTCCGATGCCGTTCCCAATGGTCCCAGGTTCGCATTAAGGCATGCTGCAAAACGGGAAGCTGGTCCTGATTGTCTCCCAAGTCGTTCAGCAAACGTAGAACCAGGCGCGGGGCGATCTCTCCGCGTGCGACCGCAATCGGGCCGGTAATGGCGGAACGCAGCTCGTCGCGAGTCATGCGCGGAACCAGGTATTGACCTGCATTGACGGCCTCCGGCAGACCCGGAAACTCCATGCAGTCCCCGATGAAGTCTGAGCGCATGGTCAGTACAACGTAGATCGGGACCTCCGGCTGACGCGTCGCTTCCAACAGCAGCTTGACGAATGCCACGGCTTCGTCCCGTGAGTTCTCAATCTGGCGGCTTCGCCGGAAGCGGAACAGTTCCTCGAATTGGTCGACGATCACGAGCAGGTTGTCTTCGGGCGGAATCCTCGCCTGGCGCACCGCGTCCACCAGTCCTCGAGTACTGCGCCGCAGGGTTGCTTCCAGCAGCACGCGGTTGGTGCTGGCCATCTCTCCCTCGGTTCCCAGCACTCCAGATTGGTTGAGTGCCGCCGCCAGGTGTCCGATCGGGTCCTCCCCGGGCCGGAGCGTTGCAACCCGCCAGGTCGAGCCGGCACTTACCATGAAACCGCTGTAAAGAGAGGGGATCAGACCGGAGCGGACCAACGACGATTTGCCGCTGCCGGAAGTGCCCACGACCGATAAAAATCGGCTGGCACGAAGCCGCCGCAGCAGTTCGTCGATCTCTTTTTCGCGGCCAAAAAAGAGATGATCTTCGTCGGGCTCGAAGGGACGAAGGCCCGGGAAAGGATTGAATAGCGATCCAGGTGGCATCAACCCTTCCTCTTATTAACCTTTCAGGCTAGAGATCAATGGCTGCAATGGCTCAGGGGAAAATCCGTCCCACTGCGGGATCACCATCGCCTCGTGCGTTCGGAAGCGCTCCTTGTCGGGTGTTCTCGGAGGCACGAGGGAGATCGCCACGGTTGGCATGGGCTTGCTGCGGCCATAGCCGGGGCTTTTCTGCAGCTCCCGCAGCTTCCGGCGCAGCCAGCATTCGTTGCCGGAGCCATATAGGATCAGGGCTCCGTCGCAACTCCGCAGGTTCTCTTCGTGATATTCGCGAATTTCCGCCTCGTCGCCCTCGAACACCGGACGCAGGACTTCCAATTTTTGCTCAAACAGAAAATCTTCCCACGGCGAAGTGATGAGTGCGTCGCGCTGATCGTAGATGAGGTAGAGCCGCGCGTGCTCGCGGACTTCAACCACCGCCGCGCTCGGTCGGGTCGGTGCGGGCGCGGGCTCTGGCGCCGGCTTTTGTGCATCCTTCAGCCGGCCGTCGATCACGGTCCTCAGATCTTCGAGAAAGGTCTCCAGCAAGTCCGCTCCCTTTTGGATTCGGGGATCCATTCGAAGATGCTCAATGACTTTTCGTTGACGTTCATCTTCTACCTGCAGGCCGGGGGGAATCCACAACAGGCGCGAAAAATCGGCCTGACTACTTCTTTCGATCGCGAGTTCGTTTTGAATCTCCAGCAATGACTGCACACCTCCTTCAGGGACGAGGCTGAAATTCTTGCCTATCAAGTGAATCGACATCCGGCATTGCGCCAGATCCCGGCGAACCGCCTCCTTCACCTCCGATTCGACGTGCGGCAAAGGACCGGCGGGAAGCACGGTGTAACCGTGCTGCTGCAGATCTCTTTTGATGACTTCGCGCTGCTGCCTGAGATCGAAAGTGGTTTCCGCCAAAAAGACCGCTCCCTGAGCCTTATCGGAGGTCGGAACAACCGCCGTTCCGGTGGGCTCTAACATCTCGAGCAGGCAGCAGATATCGTGGGCCAAGTCATCCAGCCGCATCCAGAAATCCCTTTGCGCCTCGGGCCCGAATACTTCGTCCAATTCGCGCACTCTACCGGTGTCCGGGTCGATGTTGAAGAACTGATAGCCCAACATGGACCCCAATTGCGGGGGGTGCAATTCCAAGGGGACGGGCGTCTTTAGGACCTTAAAGATGCGGGCCTTATTGCGAAAATGGACGCCACCCTGCGCTTCCGCCGCCTTGCAGAATTCGGCCAGTTCCCTCCGCGCCCATTCTGATTTGACGTAGCGAGGCGAGACCACTGATATCAGAGAGGCCACACGGCGGAGTCGCTCCATTAGCGTCTCCCCAAAAGCGTCGTTGCCTTGCAGCTTAGGATCGCGCCAGATTTCAGGTGGTTTGCCGAGGAGCTGTCCAACCCGGATTTCCAGCGCCCGATGCAAGTTCGTGACCCACCCTTTGCGCCCTTCGATCAGCTCGACATTATCCATGTGCGCATAGCTGATGAACGCATCCACCTGAAAGTTCATGATTTCCTCCAAGGGGACGGTGAGAGGCGGTAGCTGCCAATCGCGGGAACTGAATCTAGAAAACGGGTCATGTTAGTGTCAACCGATTCGCGGTCCGAAGCGCAACTCCACGTTTGAGTCTTATATTCCAAGACAAAGCGATTAGCAAGTCTTTTCACCACAATGTCATAGCGCTCTCTGGCCGCCCTCTTGCGGCGCAGGACGACAGCCGTGACCAGCTAAGGAGCCCTTTCGACACCGCCGTATGCTAATCTGCCTAGCCAATCCTACTGCTATTGCCACAGCTAGAGTAGGGTAGTAGGTTTACGGAGCGGAGGTCCAGCGATGGCGTATGACGTTTTCATCAGTTATGCGAAGGAAGACAAAGTTGTCGCCGACGCGGTCTGCGCGACGCTTGAGTCGCACGCCGTCCGCTGTTGGATCGCTCCGCGCGATGTGCTCCCCGGCGTAGCGTACGGCGAGGCGATCATTGATGCGATTCGCGGCTGCCGCATCATGATTTTGGTCTTCTCCTCAAAATCAAACGCCTCTCCCCACATCCCGAAGGAGATCGAAAGAGCCGTCAGCGCGGGCGTGGCCGTGATTCCGTTTCGCATCGAAGACGTGATGCCCGGCAAGTCCCTCGACTACTTCATTGGTAGCGTCCACTGGCTCGATGCGCTCACTCGACCGCTCGAACAGCATCTCGAGCGGCTCGTACAGAACGTGCAAACGCTGCTTTCGCGAGACGCCGCGGTAATCGAACCCAAAAAATCATCCGCAATTGCGGCGCCCGCCCCATCCGTCGCGTCGAGCCCCATGCGCCCTCCGTGGCTCTATGCTGCGTTGGGTATCATGGCACTTCTCGTGATCGTGTTTGCTGTTCTGTTATTCGCGCGGAAGCCATCCAAAACCGCGCAGATCGCTCCTGCAGCGGTCAGCTCGACACCTCCTGCTGCCAGCCAACCGCCTCCAGCGATTGCATCCCAACCGAGCGGAATATCGAGCGCAGACAGTAGCGACGCGGCCGTGGCGTCGAAACCGGCCGCCCCTGCCGCCGCGCAGCAGGCACCGCGAAAAGAACCTAAAACTGGAGTTCATGATACCGCTCGCGTTCCTGTGCGGCCTGAAATTCCAGCCTCGCACGCTGCAGCCCCCGCAACCTCAGCCGAGGATCTCTTTGATCAAGGCCTTTCCGCGTATAGGGGCAAACAGTTTTCGCAGGCTGCGGAACTTTACCAGAAGGCTTGTAATGGCGGCGAACGCAAAGGGTGCCACGATCTTGGCTTGATGTACTACCGCGGTGAAGGAATGACGAAAGATCTGAATCGTGCGGCCGATCTTTTCAAGCGCGCCTGTGACGCAGGCGGTTCAGGCGGATGCCAAGATCTCGGGTTGATGTACTCCCGAGGTGAAGGTGTGGCGAAAGATCTGAATCGCGCAGCCGATCTCTTCAAGCGCGCTTGTGATGCCGGCGTTGCGCCAGGATGCACGGATCTTGGCTTGATGTACTACAAGGGTGAAGGAGAGGCGAAAGATCTGCTTCACGCCGCGGACCTTTACAAGCGCGCCTGTGACGCAGGCGGTTCAGGCGGATGCTTGAATCTCGGCTCGATGTACTCGCGAGGTGAAGGCGTGCCCAAGGATCGGAATCGTGCCGCCGATCTTTTCAAGAAAGCATGTGACTTGGGCAATGACCGGGGATGCGAGAACCTCGCCCGCTTGAAGAAGTAACACTCAACTGATGGTGGATTGGGGCGCACGCGATGTCGTAAGTCAGCTTGGCTGGGCCCCAGTCTTGCGACGCAGGACGACATAGGTTGGAAAGGTTCCGTACTTTTTTGCCATCGAAGTTTGACCCACATAATCGCAGCGGAACTCCTTCACCCCTTCCGCGGCGGCTAGTGCGGCAAATGTCTGACTGGCATAGACTTGACCTGTCGGAGTGATCGGCTCGATGCGTGCCGCCCGGCTGACGTTGGCTCCGATGTAGGTGATGCGCTCGGTCACGGGATCGCGGCAGGAATAGACTAGTCCTGCGTGCAGGCCGATGCGAAGGTTCAAACCCGGTAGACCATACTTTAACCAGTCGGTGTTGCGGACGGCGTCGCGTAAATCGAGAGCGAATTCACCGGCATGCCGAACATTCGAGAAAACAAAGTAAAGGCCGTCACCCCAGGTGTTCTTGGTCAAGGGGCGGTGCGCTGATTCGGCTGCAAGTCTGCCGGCAAGTCCAAGAAAGTACTGGGCAAATAAAGGGACCTCTGCATCGGTAAGTTTACTGAATCCCTCCGCATCGGCAAAAAGTAAGGCTCGGATTTCCGGAGCAAATTCAGATGAGGAGTCGCTGGCCTGGTTCGAGGCGGCCGTAGGAGATGCAGCGGCCTGTTCAGAGATGTTGGGAGACTCGCGGCGAAGAATCTCTTGCAAGTCGATCACTTCCACTTGCAGACCAAGTTGCCGCCAGCGCTCCACTGTGCCTGCGGTGCCCCCTAGGCCCGTTCCCGACTTACCGTCCCATACGGCTACGGGCGCAAGTTTGGTTTCGAGTTGCTCGGCGCGAACGCTGGCCAATCCATGAAGCATCAGATTGGCAAATTCGTAGGAGATGCCGCTACCCATCTGGGACTGCCTTGAAAGTTCCTGAGTATCCATCGCCTGTGCGATTACCTTGTCGAGTCGTTTTACCCAGTCGCCGCCTCGAACAATCTCGACACTGTCCTTTATAAAACGCTCCTTCTCATAGGGCAGGATCACGTGACTTTCGCCCTTCCTCTCCGCCATGACTTCGTGGAAAAGGATGTCGGAGCCGCAGGCTCCGGAGGCATAGCCAAAGCCAGCGTTCAATTTGTTTAGACATTGCCGGATAGCGTCCTTCACCATCGGTTCGAGCCTCGGCGGGAATCGCGCTCCCGGTCGGTCGTCCTGATCGATCATGTGGCCGGTGAAGACCACCACACTGGGAAATCGAAACAGCTGCTCGATGCGTCCTCCACCTTCATCCGGGGCAAGGCATTGCATCAGCAAACGAGCATTGTGACGGGTAGATTGCAAGCTCCCCCAATCTCCGCGCCCTAGCTCTACGGCTTGGCCGTACCAGTGTTCGGCTTCCGGCCAGTCTTCTAACAGAAGGGCCGCTTCTCCCAAGGTAGAAACCAGCCAGTAGCGCTCGCTGTTCGACTCTGCGAGTTCCCGGAGACTCTGGCGGCATTGGTCGCTGACTAGGCGGGCTAAGGCGGCCGCAGACTCTCGCTCTCCCAGCAAGAGCGCGAGTGTGGCCGCATTGATGGCGCTCCAGTAGCCACCGTTCGTCTCATACCCCTCCGAGTAGATCTCATACGCCCGGCGCAAGTGCTGATTTGATTTGGAGGCATCCCCTTCTTCACGGGCAAGATCTTTGTGGGTGCGGGCCAGCAGGCCGAGAGTTTCCTCATCTCGGTGCCCTTCTTCATACAAATGCTCAAGTACGATATTTGCGGGCCCGGCCGCGCCACTCCGGGCCAGGGCTAGCGCCAGAAGTTGACGCAGACGCAGGTCCAGCGGAAAGGACTTCATGCCTTCAGCGACCACGTCGTAGGCCACCAAAGGTTCGCCCAGCTTGAGTATTCTTTCGCCCAGGAGCCGGTACGGTTCCGGATTTACTGACCAATCCTCGGGATCATGCGCACGCCAAAGCCCTTGCAGCAGAGCGAGATCTGGTTGTGAGCCATCTCTCAGTAGTTGCAATACGCTGGTGAACCCTCTTCCCGAACCAGGAGATGTCCCTTCCGATGAAATGCGCGTGCCCGCCGGCGCTTGCATCGTGTAGCCCATTGCCAACAAGGCTTTGATGGACTCCATGGCGGTCTGGCGGTCGTATTGCCTTTCTGATTCGGAAAGTTGCTCATACGGGACCAGGTTAGGATGCTCTTTTTGCTGATCGTCTCTGCGTGGTCCGTAGTGCCATCCTTGCGCGATCCGCAGCTTGGCCCAGTTTTCGTGAGCGTTCTCGGCGAGCATCTCACTCAATTGCGCGATTTCCGGGGTGAGTGTCAGCCGCACAGTGTCGATGGGACTCGGTTTGTAGTCCAAAAGATTGCGCTCCCGATCGATTCGTCGTCCCACATTCTAAACTCAATCCGGCAGACTAGAAAAGAGCGCGTATCGAGGACGCGAAATGAACCCGAGGGGAAGCCGTCGATGTCCGCTCTTCTTCCGCCCACCTTCCCGGGAAGGAACGACGAGGCCGGGGCTATGACCGGCTATGGGTTGGGGCCTCCGGCTCCACAAGCTTGCGTTCAGGGATGAAATAAGAAAGCGCGACGAACACAAAGATGAAAAACGCGATGCGAACATCGACAAACGCCAGCGGCACCGAAGCGATGTAAAGGAACAAGCAATAGAGATTCTTGAACCGAATGCGGCGATAGTGGCGAACGAAATCGGGATCACCGCGGTGGTGCTGCAAAATGGCCCAGGTCAACAGCAGGAAAGAGGCCGAGCATAGCGACAGCACAACGCCATACAGAGCCACCGCGCGAGAATGACTATGATTATTCCCCATGTAGGCAGTGACAAAGGGCACGAGCGACATCCAGAACAGCAGTGTGTTGTTCGACCAGAGCAATCGAGCATCGGCATGCCGAGCCGAGTGCAGTGTGTGATGATGATTCACCCACATGATGGCGACCACGAGAAAGCTCAGAAGATAGCTAAGAAACTGCGGAGCAAGGCTGCGCAGTGAAGTGAGCGTAGTGTCGCTCGGAACCTTCAGTTCCAGCACCATGATGGTAATGATCACGGCGATGACGCCGTCACTGAAAGCTTCGAGGCGGTTGGTACCCATGATGGATCCTCCTAATCGTCCGCTAACCCGGCAAGATGTACCCCTCGTCAAGAAGGCGCCAGAATCAGTATCAAATCGATTCTGACCTCCGGCACCAGTGAATTATTCCCATCGTGACCACCGATCCCAACTCGTACCCGCCGCAACTTCGCCTTCGCCAGAGATATTGCTTGGTCAGCGGTGGTTTCGTCAATGGCGCAGGCAGTGACGTCATTCGCACCCGTATTCGCCACGTACACGAATTTGCCAAGAGGTCCATCACGACGACGGCGGGAGGATCCAATCGATCAGCGGTGCTGTCATGAGGGTGGTGGCAAGGGCCATTATCACCATCATGGAGAAAAGCGTCGGGGAGAGAATGTGCAAGTCGAGTCCTACATTGAGGATGACGAGCTCGACCAGTCCCCTGGTGTTGACCAGCACTCCCACCGCCAGCGACTCGCGCCACGGCATCCCGCTTGCGTGGACGATCACTCCACTTACCAGGAGCTTGCTTCCTACGGCCACCGTTACGATGAGGGCGCAAAGCAACCAGAGTTCGACGCTGTTTAATAGAGCGATACTTGTGCGGAGGCCGGTGTAAGCGAAGAAAAGCGGCAACAACAAGACCAAGGTTACTGATTCGAGCCGGTCCCGTAGTCCCTCCTGCAGCTGGCCACCTTTGGGCATCACGATGCCAGCCAGAAAGGCGCCGAACAAGGCATGCACCGCCAGTGCTTCGGTCGCCCAAACCGAGAGCAGGAGAAAGATCATGGCTGCTCCAAACCGGGCGCGGTCTGGCGTCGCGCTCGCGGGAAGCAAACGGCGTAATGCCGGGCGAACCAGGCACACCATCGCGAGAATGTACCCGATAAGCGCCGCGAAGCGCCAGGGTAGCGGGTTCTGATTCGCCTCGGGACGCGCTATCACGGTAATAACGGCGAGGAGGCACCATGCCGTGACATCGTCGATCGCGGCACAGGAGAGGGCAAACATGCCCACCCGCGTGTGCGTCAGTTTGCAATCGGCTAGAATGCGCGCCAGAACGGGGAACGCGGTAATGCCCATCGCCGCTCCCAAAAACAGCACGAACGGCAGTCTGGGGGCTCCGTTGCCCAGACGTGGATAGATGCTCCACGCGAGAACTCCGCCGAGCAGGAAAGGCGCCATGATACTCGCCTGGCTGGCGATAATGACCGATTTCGCAGACCCCCGAAGGGAGCCCGGCCGAACTTCGAGACCTACCACGAACATGAACAGGACGAGCCCAAGTTGGCTGAGTGCATAAAGCGACCCGAGGCCGCCCGCGGGGAACAGGCCGTTCATCATTGCGGGGGAGATTCTCCCCAGGAGCGAGGGTCCAAGTAGGATGCCGGCAGCCATCTCGCCCATCACCTCGGGTTGGCGGATGAACCGGAACGCCACCGCCATCAGCCGGGCAGTCGTCAGGATCACCGCCATCTGGAGAAACAGCAGTTTGAGTTCAGGCATCGTACCGCTCCATCGTGCGATGCGCTCGGTGTTTTCGAATGATGCTGGCTAACAGTTCCCCAAGCACCCGGGATAACCAGGCGCAAGACCAGCGCTCCGGCGAGCGAGTATAGCGGCGAACCAACATATTAAGGATTACCAGAAACCAGTTGAGCCCACTGAATTCGCTCAGAATGTTTTGGCAGTCGTGGCAAGGGTCAGTTACCGGTCAGGATCATCTGCCGTTCAGGATCATGGCCGCCGCTTTCTCGCCGATCATGAAGCAGGGGGCGACGGTGTTGCCGCTCGTCACGATGGGCATCACGGAGGCATCGGCGACCCGGACGCCTTCGACCCCGCGGACGCGCAACTGCGGATCCACGACCGCCGCGCTGTCGTATCCGATCTTGCAAGTGCCTGCCGGGTGCCAGAGCGTCGAGGCCTGCGACCGCACAAAGGCGGCGAGGTCGGCGTCCGCGCCGGGGAACAGTTCGCCCCCGTTCATCGCCGAGAACGCCTTCGTCTTCGAGATCTCGCGGCATAGCTTCACGGCCTTGACCAGGACGTCCACGTCGGCGCTGCACGCAAAATACTTGGGGTCGATCTTCGGCGCATCATTAGGGTTTGCCGATCGCAGCGTGACCTCACCGCGGCTGAACGGCTGCAGGAGGGTTGGCAGGAAGATGCAGGCGGGCCCGCCGAAGTCCAGCACCGGCATAAGGGGCTTGGGCACGCTCGGCGTGAAATTCAGCTGGAGGTCCGGCGGCGCCGCGCTCATGCCCTCGCGCGTCTTCACGAACAGCCCGTTGCCCGTCAGCAGCGTCGTGTTCGGTGTGTTGAGCTTCGACCGGAAGACCACGCGCATATGGAGGTGGTCCTGCAGGTTCTGGCCGACTCCGGGCAAGTCAGCGACCACAGGCAAGCCCACGGCCTTCAGGTGGTCGGCCGGGCCCACGCCCGACACCATCAGGAGCTTCGGCGACAGGAATGCTCCCGCGCTCACGATCACTTCCCGCCCGACTGGCACTCGTCGAAGCTGTTCGCCCTGGCGATACTCGATTGCGACGACGCGGGTGCCCTCGAACACGAGCCGGTCGACCTCAGCTCCCACTTCGATTTTCAGGTTCGGACGATTGGCCACAGGCGCTAGGAAGGCGCTGGCCGAAGTCGCGCGAGTACCATTCCGGGTGATATGGAATTGCAGCGGCCCGGCTCCGTTCTCCTGGCGCGCGCCGTTGTAGTCCCAGTGCGGGCCGTCGTATCCGAGCTCGGTCGCGCCGACCAGGAAGTGCTCGCTCCGCATCGACTGGTCCGGACACACGCGGATCTCCAGCGGTCCGCCGGCGCCATGGTACTCGGAAGCCCCTTCCTCGAAATCCTCTAACTTCTTGAAGTACGGGAGTACGTCCGCATAGGACCAGCCGTCGCCGCCCAGGGCGTTCCACATGTCGAAGTCGCGGGGGTTCCCGCGCACATATATCATGGCGTTGATCGAGGTGCTGCCGCCCAGCACTTTGCCCTGGTTGATCATGATCTGCCGCCCCGACATCCCGGGCTGCGGCTCGGTCGAAAACATCCAGTCGACGTCCGATCCCCACAGCTCGACCAACCCACCCGGATCCTGGATGTTCTTTCGCGTGTCCACCCCGCCCGCTTCGAGAACCAGCACTGAATTTGCCGCGCTGGCGCTCAAGCGGTTGGCGATGACCGCGCCAGAAGCGCCGCTGCCGACAATGATGTAATCGTATTCAGTGACCGCCATGACTGCCTCTACTACCGAGAAGGCGTGAGTCGACCGCGCCGTCGTTGCTCCTCGTTCGTTTGCTCGTTGCTAGTTGCGCGTGGCACGAAAGCGCGCCGGCCTTCCGCACGACGGAGCGGCCGGGCTAGAAGCGCATGTTGGTCCCCACCACGATGTCGAAACACCTGGGGCTGAAGCCCGCGGAATGAGCGCCGATGAACTTCGCCCAGACCTCCTTGGATTCCGTCACCTTGTAGTTGACGAAGGAGAACAGAGTTTCGGTCGGATCGAACCGCCCGGTATTGGGGAATACTCCATC
>JBEKFN010000025.1:0-19269 GCA_050013295.1 Terriglobales bacterium | reverse complement strand
CCGCGAAATAAAGATGTGATCTATGTGGCCAACACTTCGACCTACCGCTCCACCGACGCCGGCAGAAACTTCACGGCCATCAAGGGCGCGCCCGGCGGCGACGACTACCACACCATCTGGATCAATCCCGAAAACCCCGACATCATTGCCCTCGCCGTGGACCAGGGCGCGACCATCAGCGTGAATGGCGGCCAGACCTGGAGTTCCTGGTACAACCAGCCCACGGCGCAGTTCTATCACGTCATCACCGACAACGAGTTCCCTTACTGGGTGTATGGCGGCCAACAGGAAAGCGGGTCGGTCGGCACCGCCAGCCGCAGCGACTTTGGCGAAATTACTTTTCGCGACTGGACCACCGTTGGCGTAGAAGAATGGGGCTACGTCGCGCCCGATCCGCTGCATCCGAATCTGATTTACGGCGGCAAGGCTACGGTGTTCGACCGCAATACTGGACAGACGCGCGACGTTTCGCCAGTGGTTCTGCGCACCGGGAAATATCGTTTCGATCGCACCGCTCCGTTGATTTTCTCGGCGGCGGATCCGCACGTGCTCTATCTCGGATCGAACGTGCTTTTTGCCACACGCGACGGTGGCAACAGTTGGCAGATCATCAGCCCCGACCTGACGCGCGAAGATCCGGGATCTCCAGCGACTCTCGGACCGTTTATCGCGGCCGATCCGGCCAAGGGCAAGCATCGCGGCGTGATCTATTCGATTGCTCCTTCGCCGAACGATGCAAACCTGATCTGGGCCGGAACCGACGATGGCCTGATTCAAGTCACTCGCGATGGCGGCAAGAACTGGCAGAACGTTACGCCTCCCGAACTGACGCCCTGGAGCAAGGTGGCGCAGATGGACGCGTCACATTTCGATACCCCAACTGCCTATGCCGCGGTTAACCGCTTTCGGCTCGATGACCTGCATCCTTATATCTACCGCACGCACGACGGCGGAAAGTCTTGGCAGAAGATTGTCAGCGGCCTGCCCGAGAACGAGCCCGTCAACACCGTCCGCGAAGACCCCGAGCGCAAGGGGCTACTCTTCGCCGGCACCGAACGCACCGTCTATGTCTCCTGGGACGACGGCGACCATTGGCAGCCGCTGCAGATGAATCTGCCGCCGACTTCGATTCGCGATCTAATAATTCATCACGACGATGTAGTCGTAGGGACTCACGGCCGTTCTTTCTGGATCCTCGACAACATCACGCCGCTGCGCCAGCTCAACTCCGAGGTTGCGAATGCAACGTGGCATCTCTTCGCGCCGCAGCTCACCTACCGCGTGCGCCGCAACAACAGCACCGACACGCCGCTGCCGCCCGAAGAACCCGCCGGACAGAATCCTCCGGATGGCGCGATGATTGACTGTTGGCTCAAGGACGCTGCCTCCGCGCCAGTCATAATCGAAATTACCGATGAAAGCGGAAACTTAGTCCGTCGTTTCTCCAGCGCCGACAAGCCCGCGCCGGTCAACGAAAAAGATTTCAACTTACCAATGTACTGGGTGCGTCCGCCGCGAACGCTGTCAGCGGCAGCGGGGATGCACCGCTTCGTTTGGGATCTGACCTATCCCGCCCCGGACGTGTTGATACGCGACTACCCGATTTCTGCGATCTATCACGACACGCCACTGTATCCCTTGGGCGCGACCGTACTGCCGGGGAAGTACACTGTCAGCTTCTCGGTCACTGGCGGCAAGATTGTTGCGAAGCAACCGCTCGAAATCCGCATAGACCCGCGCGTGAAGACATCGCCCGAAGATCTGCTCCGCCAATTCGAACTCGACCGGAAAATTGCCGGCGCTCTTCACAAAGACTACGAAGCCGTACAGCAGGTGCGCAGCCTGCGAGCGCAATTGAAATCGCTCTCCGGTCACGCAGCGATCGCAAAAGCTGCCGCTGAGCTGGAAGCGAAAGCCGCGCCCATCGAGGGCGAAGAAGGCGGATACGGCACGCGCTACCTGAGCACTCCCGAAGGCCGCAGCCTAGCTCGGCTGAATGGCGGCCTCAATGCCCTCGTCAGCGCTCTCGATACCGCCGACGCCGCTCCGACGACCCAGCAAGTCGCAATGTTCGGAGAACTGGACAAAGCGCTCGACGAGCAGTTGTCAGCGTGGGCGCAACTCAGGGCAAAAGATATTCCGGCGCTGAACGATCAGCTGAAGAAAGCGGGATTGCCGCCGATCGATCTGCAAAAGCCGGTTTCGGGCGCGGCCGCCGAGACCACGTCGGAGGACCGGGATCAGAACGAAGAATAGGTGAGAGTCCCTATTCAGGCTACGTTCTCTGCAGCTTTTTTGCTCGATTTATTATTCTTTTCGCCGGGTTGATTCCGGTCTTTTTCGACACTGGCGCCGAGTTCGTCCGCCTCAGGTTTGCCGTTGGCAGCAACTTGCTCCGCGCCCTTAGCGGTTTCCTTTCCGCCCAATTGCTTTGTGGCTGGTTTCGCTTCTTGCCTGTTTTCCGTAGGCTTCGGAGACTCCTTTTTGGCATCCTGCTCAGCCGCGTTGATTGCGGAAGACAACAGATAATCTATCCTCACCCGGAGCGCGAGCCATCTGACGCCACTCCCTTCTCCCGCCTGCTTCAAATGGGAGGCAAGTTCTTCCTCATTGGCTATCCCTTTATCCTTCAGGAATTGCAAAATAGCCGCGCTCTGAGTGTCTAAGGCCTCAAGGGAGGCGAACAACTCATGGAGTATCTCCTGCACAATTTTCTCATCGATATTCATTCCACTCTCCTCTCGAAACCTACTCGTGGATGCAAAAAGACTAACAGAGGAATAAGTGTTTGTGGCGCAGGGGCGCCCACGCCACCCAACCTATTTTCCCGGCGCTGCATCAGCGGGGCTGTTTTGGTTTGCTCCGCTTCAACCATCCGGCTGGTGATAACGTTACTAGATGGCTCACGATCCTGATACAGGCCTCCACTCTCCTAAAACTGTTCGATCCTCTGCGACGGTTGCGTTCGCGGTGATTATCGGGCTGCTCCTCGGGGTACTGACTATCGGCGCGATGGGATGGTTGATGCTGTCGCGAAATTCCGGGCGCGCCCTGGTGAGCCATTTGTTGTCGGCAGTGACCGGCAGAACCGTCAGCATCGACGTAAACCGGCCCACCGTGGTCGACCGCATTCAGCGGCTGCAGCGACTGGAGACCGTGGTTTATACCATGGACAAGTTGGTGACCGGCGCGAAAGAGAATCCCCTCTTACCGGATTTTCTGACGGGAGATCGCCTCTTGATGCTGGTGCATGGCGAGGTTGTTGCGGGGATCGATTTCTCGAATCTGAAGCTGGACGACGTCAGAGTGGAAGGCAAGCAGATTCACCTGCTTCTACCCGCGGCGCAGGTGTTCAGCACGCGGCTTGATAGCGCTAAGACGCGGGTGTATTCGAGGCAAACCGGGCTGCTGGTACCGACCGACCCGAATCTGGAAACGCAAGTGCGGCAGGAGGCGGAACGCCAGATGCAAGAGGCCGCCTTGGCGGATGGCATTTTGCGAACGGCCTAGCAGAATGCGGCTTCGACGATCGGCAGTCTGTTGCAGGGTTTGGGATTCGAGAAGATTGACTTCGACTAGTACGGTGACCGCATGATGATTACGGTGTGGAAAACGAGTAGCGCCGGCATCTTGCCGGCTGTCCCGAGGGCGTCTCGCCCTCGGGCGGGTGGCCCACCCTTCTGCAAGATTGCGTTCCTTTCTTCCCATAATGAACGTGGGGCGCCCCATCCTTCGCGTGCCTTTCGCGAAGGGTGGGCCGCGATGCTGTTGATTCCATCACGCTCTTCCGCAAATAACCCTTGACAACCTGTCATATAATAAAAGTAAAGGCACAATACAATCGACACACGCGCGGCCTATCCACTGATAACTCCGCGCCCGCCGTGACCTGTTCCGGCAGAGAAGGATGCGATTCCATCAACCCATGCAGAATCAAGACTTTACCTACAACTCTCTTCCTTTCAAGACTTTGCCGCAGGCGCGACGCTAGGTCGATGATTCTAATATACCGGACAACAGGGGGTACCCCACTAAGATCGGCCAGCGAGCAGATCGCAGCCAATAACGTCTCAACTTACCAGGAGCCACTATGTCATCCTTAGCAGCAGCTCGTTGCCAACACATCAAGGTCAGCGGAATCCAGTGCGGCTCGCCCGCTCTCCGCAAAAAAAGTTTTTGTTTCTATCATCAGCAGAATCGTCCCCTGACCGTCGAATGTTACTCCGAGGGACAGTACGCGACCGGCGAAATCGTCCTGCCGGTGTTTGAAGATGCGCACTCCCTTCAGACCGTCATTCGCCAGGTCGTGCAGATGGTCTTGCAAAAGAGAATCGAGCGCAAAACCGCCAGCCTCCTGCTCTACGCACTCCAGCTCGCCTCTTCGAATCTCAAGCGCATGGAACTCGAAAAGCCGCAACCAGAGCAGATTGTCACCGATCCCGAAACCGTATCGCAAACGCCCATCGATCAAGAAGCTTGCGAAGTCAACGCCCCGCCCCAGACCAACCAGGACGCCAACCACGATCAGAAGATCGACAGCGAAGACCTTCCGCCCGGCACAATCCAAGCCTGCTATCGCCCCGGACCACAAACGCGGAATCGCCAAAGCCAACAGCGAAAAAAACAATATGTAATCTAAACTCGCCCCACACGTGCCTAGGCGCTATGCTGGGAAATCTCGCAGCACAAACTCCATCGCCGCCTCACGCGATGCGAGTCGTCCTTCTAGTTGGGCGTCCTCGACCGCTGTCAGCATCTCTTTGAAGCGTGGACCGGGCTCATAGCCTGCTTCGATCAGATCGCGGCCGCTAATTAGCGGAGTGGGGCGGATTGCTTCGGGCGGCATCGAACGCAACTGCTCTCGTGAATACTCGTACGAGTCGAGTTGGCCGTGGCTGGAAAGACAGTCTATGCGGTGCAACTCCAAATGCTCGTCGAAGGCGGGCAGGCGCAGAAACTTTTTCAGCGTGGATTGCTTCATGCGCTGGACATCGGCAAACCGCATGTGATTGTCTACCAGCGCCAGGATCTGGTCGGTCTCGTGGTTGGAGAAGCGCAGGCGGCGGCAGATTTCGGCAGCCATCTCTACTCCTACTTCTACGTGGCCATCGAAGCGGATGCGATCGGGCGCGACGCGGAAGGTCGGCGGCTTGCCTACGTCGTGGAGCAGCGCTCCCCAGGCTAGCGTCTTGGAGATAGAGCCGGAACCGCCGGGCTGCAGTTTCTCCAAGAGAAGCAGCGTGTGGACGAAGACGTCACCTTCGGGATGATACTCGGGCGACTGCTCCACTCCTTTCATGGCGGCAATTTCTGGCAGGACTTGCCGCAAGAGGCCGGTTGTATCCAGTAATTCGAAGGCGCGGCGGGCTTGGCCCTCGGTGAGCATCTTGGTTAGTTCTTCTCGCACACGCTCACAGGAGACCTGGCGAATTTGCGGCGCTAACTTTTGGATCGCCGCCATGGTTGCGGGATCGATCTGGTAATCGAAGCGCGCCGCGAAGCGCACGGCTCGGAGCATGCGCAGTTTGTCCTCGGCAAAACGGCGTTCGGGGTCGCCGATGGCGCGCACGATTCCGGCTTTTAGATCTTCGCGGCCACCGACGAAATCCAGGATTCCGTTGGTTGTTGAATCGAGAACGGTCGAATCGAAGATCGTTGAATCGAGGACCGTGGGATCAAGCAACATTCCATTGATGGTGAAATCGCGGCGCTGTACGTCTTCACGCGGGTCTTTGGTGAAGCGCACCTCGTCGGGATGACGGCCATCGGAGTAGCCCACGTCGGAGCGAAAAGTCGCTACCTCTACGGTTTCCTTGCCACGCTCGCCTTGACGGGCGAGAGCCTGCCCTGAGCTTGCCGAAGGGACGCCCGTCTCTCCACCGGTTTCTGCTGGCGGCACCAGCACCACTCCGAATTGCTCGCCTACGGCGAATGTTTGCGGGAAGATTTCCATGACCTGCCTTGGAGTTGCGCCGGTCGAAACGTCGTAGTCAGCGGGCTCGCGGCCGAGCAGCAGGTCGCGGACGCATCCACCGGCGAAGTAGGCCTGGTGCCCGCGTGCGCGCAGGTCGCGGACGATTTCGGCGGCGTGTTGTTTGGCGTTCGACATCGGCGGTTAGTCGCGGTCGCGTAAACTAAATAGCTACGAGCTACGAGCTACGAGCTTGAACCTCATTATGCCTGACGCGCACATCCTCGGCATTGAAAGCTCCTGTGATGAGACGGGGGCGGCGGTGGTGCGCTCGGGGCAACGGGTTTTGTCGAACATCGTTGCCTCGCAGATCGCCACGCACCAGCCTTATGGCGGAGTGGTTCCGGAACTGGCCTCGCGCGAGCACTTGCGCGCGATTGTTCCGGTGGTGCGCCAGGCTCTGGCTGAAGCTGGACAGACCTATCAGTCCGTCGATGCCATCGCGGTCACGCAAGGGCCGGGACTGGCGGGCGCTCTGCTGGTTGGCATCAGCTATGCCAAGGCGCTGGCCTTCGCACTGGAGAAGCCACTGATCGCCGTCAACCATCTTGAGGGACACATTCATGCCGTATTGCTTGAGCAGCGGCAGAGCGAAAATGGCGATCTGCATTTTCCGGTGCTGGCGCTGGTTGTCTCGGGCGGGCACACGCATCTTTATCTTGCGCAGTTGCAGGAAAATCTCTGGACCTACCTGAACATCGGCCACACTCGCGACGACGCCGCCGGAGAGGCGTTCGACAAAGTCGCGAAGCTGCTGGGACTCGGCTATCCCGGAGGACCGATCATCGACCGGCTGGCGCCGTACGGCGATCCGCAGGCGGTCAAGTTCCAGATTTCGCAGATCAAGCACCCGGACCGGCGCGATCACAAGCAGGGCGATCATAAACAAAATCTGGCGAAGGACGATGGGCCGCGCTTTGATTTTTCCTACAGCGGAATTAAGACGGCGGTTTTGCGATACGTCGAGACCGAGAAACTGAAACCTGCGATTGAGGCCCGCCGACAGGCTCTCGCTGGCATCGACAAGCCGATGCTCGAAGACATCCGCAGGCTTTGCGACCGGCAAATCCTCAACCTGGTGGCTTCTTTTCAGCGCTCCATGATGAACGATCTGGTCGTGAAGACGCTGGCGGCGGCGCGCGAGTATGACGTTCGAACTCTTTTCGTGAGCGGTGGCGTGGCCGCCAATCGGGAATTGCGGGCCACGTTTGAGCGCGAAGCGGGGATGGAGGGACTGCCGGTTTTCTTTCCGGCGCGCGCGCTTTCCACCGACAACGCGGCCATGATTGCGGCGGCGTCGTTTCCGAAATTTCTGCGCGGGGAATTTGTGTCTATGGATTTTTCGGCGGAGGCTGGAATGTTGCTGCGCTAAGATCCGGTGACGGACTGCCCGAACAGGCAGCGCAGGAACCATCTCGCGCGAACAGCTTGACCTCAGCGGCTAAAAGCCGACACTGAAGAATGCGTCGTTATCGCAGCGGTAAACCGCTGCGCCACCCAAAATCTGGTTGACCGGCGGAATCCGGTCCACTCCTCGTACCGAATCGACACATTTCCCAGCTACAATGGTTCGCGTGAAACCGACGATCTATGTGGTCGAAGACGACCCGGATATTTCCCGGTTGGTTCGCCATCATCTGGAAGGGGCGAGCTTCAATGTGCGGCTTTACTCGACCGGTAATCTGGTGGTGGCCGATGCCGAACGGCAGCGTCCGGCGCTGTTTCTGCTGGACATCATGGTTCCGGGAAAAGACGGTCTGGAACTTTGCCGGCAGATCCGGCAGTCGGTGTCGCTGGCTTCGGTCCCGGTAATTTTCCTGACCGCGAAGAGCGGCGAGGCGGATCGCGTTCTGGGGTTGGAGTTGGGCGCGGACGATTACATCCCCAAGCCATTCAGCCCGCGCGAACTGGTGGCTCGGGTCAAAGCGGTGCTGCGCCGTTTTGAGAGGCCGCTGCCGCCGCTCCCAACCAAGATCGACGAAATCCACATTGACCCGGGCGCGATGACGTTGACGGTTCGCGGGAAACCGGTGCCGACCACGGCCACCGAATTCCGACTGCTCGACCACTTCATGCGCCACGCCGGACGCGTTTTCACTCGCGACCAGTTGCTCGACTCGGTGTGGCGCGATACGGCATACGTGACGCCGCGCTCGGTGGACGTGTATGTGCGACGCATCCGTGAAAAGATTGAGCCCGATCCGGAGAACCCGCGTTACTTGAAGACGGTACGGGGAGCCGGTTACCGCTTTGAGGTCGCGCGTTGAGAAGTCGCATCTTCTTTAAATTGATGTTTGTGTTTCTGCTGGTGATTGGCGTCACCGCGATCACGCTGCAGTTGGCCGTGCACAAGGTCTGGGAACGCACCCTGCGCGAGCAGATCGAACGCAATCTCAAACAGAAAACCTTGATGTTCGCCCATCGCGTGGAGGCGGACCGGCAGCACTCCCTGGCGGACATTACCGCCCAGGAGGGCCAGGCGGCGGGAGCCCGCGCCACCGTCATTGATCCCACCGGGAAGGTGCTGGCCGATTCGGAAAACGATCCCAGCACGATGGAGAATCACGCGCATCGCCGGGAGTTTGTCGCCGCTCTCGGCGGCGAAGTGGGCGTGGATGAGCGCAAGAGTCAGAGTCTCGGCGTACCTTTTGTGTTCGTGGCGGCGCCGGTTTCTGGAGGAGCGGTGCGGCTGGCGTTTCCGTTGCCTGAGATCGAAATTACCGATCGTCCGCTGCGCGTGGCGTTGTTCTGGGGATCGTTCACCGCTGTGGTTTTCGCGGTTATGGTGGCGGCGGCGGCTTCGCAATATGTGGGCCGGCGTCTGCAGCGGATCGTAAATTTTGCCGAGCGCGTGGCGGGCGGGGATCTGACTGCCCGAATCGCTTCCACTTCGACTGACGAGATCGGGCAGATGGCGCTGGCACTCGATAAGACGACGCGCCGGGTGGAGGAAAGTTACGCTCGCGTGCAAACCAGCCAGCGCGAGCTGGAAACTCTTCTCAACAGCATGCAGGACGCGGTAGTCGCGGTCGATGTCGACGGACGCGTACAGTGGGCCAATCGGAGCATGGACCGTCTGCTGCTTCGCGCTCTGCGCCTGAATGCGCCGTTGATCGACAGCGTCCGCGATCCGGACTTTCTCGCCGCCATGCAAGATGCGGCGCGCTACCAGGTCGTCAGGTCGGTGCGCGCGAACACCATTGCTTCCGGACGCACCTTCGATGTCACCGCGGCGCCCATGCCCGGGGGCGGCGCGGTCGCCGTGCTCCGCGATCTTACGGAGACCGAGCGCATGGAAAAGAGCCGCCGCGATTTCATCGCCAACGTTTCCCACGAACTGCGCACGCCCCTGACTTCCATCCAGGGATACACCGAGACGCTGCTCGACAGCCCGATTGCAGACAATCACGTGCGCGAGTTTCTGGAAATCATCCGCAAGAACGCGGCGCGCATGTCGCGGCTTACGGAAGACCTGCTCACGCTGGCGCGCGTCGAATCGGGCGAGCAGAGGTTCGACATCCAGCGGGTCAGCGCCGAAGAACTGCTGCAGGATGCCCGGGAAAGCTTCGTTGAAGTGGCGCGGTCTTATGGAGTCGAGCTTGGCGTCGAGCTGGCGATTGAGAACTCAGCGACCGCCGGCAATGTGAATGCGAATCGTGAAGCCATCCACCAGGTTTTTTCGAACCTGATCGAGAATGCGTTGAAGTACGCGGCGTCCGGGAAAAAAGTTATTCTCGGGGCCCGCGCGGTTGAGGGCAGCGTCGAATTTTACGTGCGGGACTTCGGATCCGGCATTTCTTCCGAGCATCTGCCCCGTCTTTTCGAGCGTTTCTACCGCGTGGATAAAGCGCGCTCGCGGGAATCCGGGGGCACCGGGCTGGGACTCGCCATCGCCAAGCACATTGTTCTGGCCCACGAGGGAACGATTCGCGCCGAGAGCGAACTCAACCACGGCTCGACGTTTTTGTTCACATTGCCCGCTTCGGAGGCGGATTCAGCGTAGATTTTAAGTAGTGTGTCAGTTTCCGGGTTGCCCGTTATACGGGACAATCGCCAAAGCGTCAGGAATGATCATCACACCTCCGGCGGGCGAATGTTAGTCGAGCCTTGTCAGAGCGCGCATGCAGCAAGATTGATGCCTGAACTGCTGCAGCTTCGCGTATTCGCATTGGCTTGTTTCGGTAAGGATCGCTCGCCGCAAAAGCATGGAGACTCAGAAAAGAGTTCCCTTACTTCAAGCCTTCCACGAGATAGAGGTCTGACAGAATACGGTGATAGCCGTATATGCATGACTTGCCGTCCGTCGTGAGAAGGATGGGACCAATGCGGCTTACGCCCGCTGAATCGGAGGGCATGAGCTCTTTCCACAGAGTCTTGTGGCCTGTCGACAAATCCAGTCGATAGACTTTGGCTGGCAGATCTCCCGGTTTGTAGACATAGATCGCCTTGGCGTCTGCACTCCATTCGAGGGGTTGCTCTCCAAGCTCTATGCCTGGAACAGCCCGAGGCTCCCCTCCTGCCACCGGGTAAGAATATGCTTTCTCATCTGACCCGATGCCAACCACCTGCTGACCGTCTGGAGAAAGGACCAGAACAAGAGGGTCGATTCCTTCCGGCGAGATAGGCGTGGGCTTTCCGCCGGACAAATCCTGGAGGTAAATACGCGCAGCGTGACCTGGCTCCTTGCCCGAGAAAAGGAAGCGCCGGCCATCAGGAAGCCACTTCGACTGGCTATGATTGATGGAGTCGTGAGTGAGAGGCTTGGCCTCGCCGGGCCCGGTCGGAAGAAGAAGAAGCTGGGCCGGAGGGGAAGGCAGACTGGTAATAACCCATCTGCCATCCGGCGACACGCTGATCGCCCGTCCGTCTCCCAGGCGGACGGCCGACGTCTCACCGATCTTTCGCTGATAAACAGAGTAGTTCGGTCCTCCGCCTTCACCCTCCTCGGTGAAGAGCAACTCCTTGCCATCGGGCGACAGTTCTGACGGGAACGAGTAGTCGAACCAAGACAGATCGCGTTCCTTGCTCTCACCAGAGGCGAGGCCAATGAGTTCTCGTCGCCAGGTGTCCCGGGCAAGCAGTACGCGCCCATCCTGCCAAATATCGTGTAGCGATAGAGTATCGGGCACCCGCGCGATTAGCCGCTCGCGCCCGCCCAGTGTCGAAGCGTAGATGGCGCGTTTAGCGCCCAGCCGGCTGGCGGTAAACCATATTTCCTGGCCGTCAGCAGACCAAGCCAGTCCCTGTGTGGTTTGGAACCCCGTAGCCAAGGTCTTGACGTTTCCGCTCAGATCCACGACGCTGAGAGAACCCGCGTCATCGCCGGGCAGAGGATGGTCCAGAAACGCCACCAGGTCACCTTTTCTTGAAACTCGTGGATGGCTGATCCAGCCTGAGGTCTCGTACAGCACTTTCCCGACGGGAAACTCGAGCCGGTTTCGACCACCTACATCCCGCACGATGGCTAGGTTATTTCCATCCGGGGACCAATCCGCCCATTGCACGTTTTCCAGCACTGGGCGCGGAGATCCGCCGTTGAGTGGCACTCTGGCCAGCGTACCCACCTGGGCATAAGGTCCGGATGGGCGGCTATCCATCGATACCGCCATTTCTCCCGAAGAGGAAATAGCCAAAAGCGCCGTCCCCCCAAGGTTAAGGGAGCGCGATTGAGGGCTTTCGGGACTGGTGATGAACAAATCGATCGCGCTTCCTTCCCAGGCAGCACCATAAACCACGGACTGCCCGTTGGGCGTAAAATGCGCGGACCGAATCGTGCCTCGGCGAAAGGTGAGCTGATGGTAGGAAGGCTGGGAGATCGGCATCCAACGGCCACGGAGAAACCAGCCTGCACCAATGCCCAGAATGAGGAGGGCACAGACGATCAATCCCGTCCATCCGATGGAACGCGGTTTTCTGGCCACGGCCGGGGCTGACGCCGCAGCTCCGGCTGCGAGTGTCGCTGATACCGTACCCTGCGCTACCGCAATCCGGGTTGAGTCCAAGTCGCGTTTCAAGCGCCTTAATTCGGCCCGCATTTCAGAAGCCGTCTGATAGCGCAGCTCCCGGTCTTTTTCCAGCGCCCGGTCAATGATCCGGTTGAGATCGGGTGGCACGCTGGGATTGAGCTGGGGCGGCGGGGGCGGGACGCGATTAAGGATGGCCTCGAAGACGATCGCGGAGGTGCTGCCGTTAAATGCCACTTTGCCCGTGCACATCTCATACAGGACAGCGCCGAAAGAAAACAGGTCGGTACGCACATCGAGTTCTTCGCCGCGGGCCTGTTCCGGCGACATGTAAGCCACCGTGCCCACGGTGCTGCCAGGGCTTGTGAGTTGTTCTTCCCTAATATCCGCTATCGTTGAGCCGGTCATCGAAGTCGCAAGATTGTGGCTGGCGTTAAGCTTGGCAAGTCCGAAGTCGAGAATCTTCGCCTGCCCGCGGCTGGTGATGAAGATATTGGCTGGCTTGATGTCACGGTGCACAATGCCGCGGCTGTGGGCTGCATCGAGCGCATCGGCAATCTGAATGCTCAGCTCCAGCAACTCGTCAATCTTGAGCGGCCGGTTCTCGACCTTGTGCTTGAGCGTCTGACCATCCAGAAACTCCATCGCGATGAACGCCTGTCCGTTCTCCTCGCCGATGTCATAGATGGTGCAGATGTGGGCGTGATTCAGGGCCGAGGCGGCCTGCGCCTCGCGACCGAAGCGGACCAAGGCCTGAGCATCTTTGGCCACTTCATCGGGTAGGAACTTGAGAGCGACGAAACGATGGAGCCGCGTGTCCTCGGCCTTGTACACCACACCCATCCCGCCGCCGCCTAACTTCTCGATGACACGGTAGTGGGAGATGGTCTGTCCGATCATTGGGGAGATGCCTGGCCTTCGGGTCGCTTCATTCTACGGACGCGGCATCCACTAGTCAACGAATGACGGCTCTGGCCCGAAGCGCTGCCTCACAGCTGGGCAGTCGAGCCGATAGCTCCTGGATTGTTGGCCACTCGGACGCTGAGCCATGATCTGACCATTTCATTCGGCGACAAGAAATTCACTGGGTTGTAACCTACTTTGTAACTGCGCCAATTATGCTTTTTCTGGGGTTGTGTGCCACACTCCGTGGTGGTATCGCTTGCGTCCACCAGGGCGGATGCGGCATCCAAAGCAGTGGGACTGTCCTTAACTTAGACTTATACGTCTTTACTTTTATCTTTACTTATACCTATGAGTACAGCCAGCGTAAAAACACCTTGGCCTGAGCCTTCGCACTCTGGCTTGGTGCAGCGAACCGTAGAAGCGTGCGAACTGGCGCGCGAGGCTGCGGCCATTGCGGCCGAGGGCATTGCCACTGGTTCCATGTCCCGCCTGAATGCCATCCGACAGTGCGAAAAAGAACTCGATGCCATTGACCTGGAAGTGGACTCGGGTGTGACCGCTTGCATCACGCGCGTCCCAGAGGCCGAAACCCGGCAACTGCTGGGGTGTATGAAAGTCATGATTGGGCTGGAGCGCATAGGGGACCTGCTCTTGAGTTTTGCCACCAGCGCGCAAGCTGCGGGAGGCCGCATCGACGCGCAGGACGCTCGCGACTTGACCCAGATGGCTACGGTTCTGGAGAAAATGCTGGCCGATGTCGGACAATCTTTTTCCCAGCGCGACGTCAAAAAAGCGATTGACGTGCTCCGCGCCGATGCGGAGATGGACCGGCTGCGTAATATCATCTTTCTGCGGCACATCGAGAATCCGGAGAACGTCGCGCACCACTCCAGCCTGCAGATTATCTTCATGACGCAATCTCTCGAACGGGCCGGCGACCATGCCAAGAACCTGGCGGAAGAAGTCTGCCACTTTGTCAGCGGACGCAGCATCCGCCACTTGCTCATGGCCTACGACAAGCCAAAAGAACAGATGTTTATCGAATGGCTGCGGCATAAGGACGAAAAGTCGCAGTAAATCGAAATTCCGCACCAATCGCTTACCTGGCAGACTCCTGAATCCTTTTCCGAAGACTACCGCTCTTCCCTAATGTAGGAGGAACTTTGGATTCCGCCGTATCGGTCTCTCAATTGCGAAATCGCCCGTCTGGCGTGGCCCTGCTTGTGGATGTGCGTTCCGGCTCCGAATTCGCTTCCGGCCATATTCCCGGCGCCATCAACATCCCGATGGAGGAGATCGAAGCGCGCCACGACGATCTCGATGTCAATCTTCCCATCATCCTCATCTGCCAGTCAGGCAAGCGGGCACGCATGAGCGCCAGCCTGCTTGAGCCATGCCAGCGGCAGATCACGGTTCTCGAGGGCGGCACGAAAGCATGGGTCCAAGCCGGCCTCCCCGTCGTTGCCAGCGTGAGGACGCGTTGGTCCCTGGAGCGCCAAGTCCGTCTGGGCGCGGGGTTGCTGGTGCTGGCGGGCGTTATCCTGGCACTGATCGCCAATCCACGCTGGGTCTTTCTCTGCGGATTCGTCGGTTTGGGTCTAACCTTCGCCGGACTCACCGACATCTGCGCGATGGGGATCATCCTGGGAAAAATGCCCTGGAACAGGCGGAGGCAGTGCGCGATCGGCGGTCCTCCGGCGGAACAATCTGAGAGTCGTCCGTGACGGTGTGTTATGTGTTACAGCCTCGGCAATGCCACAATGGGTCGATGGAATTGGACTTGGACTTCGACGCATTGGCCAGGCAGCACAAGGATTCTGTCTATCGCCAGATGATTCGCGTGTGCGGCAACCGCGAAGATGCCGAAGACGTGCTGATCGAGGCCTTACTCAAGGCGTACCGCCATCTCGATCAATTGCGCGAATCGGCAGCTTTTCGAGCCTGGCTTGCGCAAATCGCGAAACGCGTCTGTTGGCAATTGAAGGAGCGCGAAGCGTTGCTCCCGCTCTTGCAGCTCTCGACAGTAGAGGACGAAGGCCGCGAGTTTCCCGGATCGGAGCCTCCTGCGGACGCGCAACTTGCCCGGCAACAGATGAAGGGTTTGCTGAACGAAGCGATCGACGCGTTGCCCGCACTGTACCGCCCGGTTTATGTGTTGTGCGATGTCGAGAACTGCGGGGCGACGAGGTCGCGCAGAAACTGGGAATCTCGCGAGCCGCCATGAAATCGCGGTTGCACCGGGCCCGCGATTTGGTGAGGACTCACCTCGACGCTGCGCTCGCTCGCTAAGCTTTGAAGGGGCGGCTGGTTGAGTTGGTCTCATCGATGTTTCGACAAATATGTTTCGACAAGTATGTTTTAACAGGCATGGTTTGATAAGCATGGTTCGACGGGTTTGGGGGCCTTATGGAAATCACGGTGGAACATCTCGGAGCGTTACAGTTTGAAATCAAGGCACGTCAGCACGCCATCGTAAGCGACCAGCCGCCGGAGAATGGTGGTCACGACGAAGGCATGACACCGCCGGAGCTGCTGCTCGCTTCGTTGGGCTCGTGTGCCGGTTTCTACGCGGCGCAATATCTGCGCAAGCACAAGCTGGCAAGCGAAGGCACGCGCGTCCGCGTTACCGCCGACAAGCTGAAGGATCCCGCGCGCATCGATAACTTTCATATTGAAATCGAAGCGCCCGCAGCGCTGACCGAGCAGCATCGGGCCGGCGTCGAGAACGCGGTGCATCATTGCCTGATTCACAACACACTCCTGCATCCGCCGAGCATGGTGGTCGAAATCACGGATTCCGTGCCAGTAGTCCCGTGAAACGCAAAGCACGCTGCTGGTTTCCGTATCGTTGACGATTCCGCAGAATCTCCGATCCCAGCCCTTGACAGCCAAGGTCTCCAAGGCGAGACTCGGTTCAGCCCTTTCGGTTAATTCTCGGCTATTCTAGACTGGCGAAAATTGGCTTGCCGAACGCAGCTTTGAGAGCGATTCCATGCACGGAACCTCCCAACCCGAAGATTCATTCCCGTCAGCGAGCGCGGAGGACACGGCGAGCGCGGGGACGGATCAGTCGTCTACGGATCCGTCGTCTACGGATCCGTCGTCTGCAACAGGAGCGGTCGGCGTAGTGGCCGATAACTCCAATGGGAGCCGCACGCTTGCAGAAACGGAACTGGACTCCGCGCTGCAGTTGTTAGTGGAACGCGCGCAGTACATTACTGGCGCGACCGGAACTGCTCTGGCTCTGCCCCGGGGTGAGGAGATGGTTTGCCGCGCCAGCACTGGTCCTTCGGCGCCAGCGGTCGGGGCGCGGCTGCAGGTCCGTTCGGGATTGACCGGCGAAAGCATTGCCCGCCGGCAGTTGCTGCGCTGCAACAACGCGGAAAGCGATCCGCGCGTGAATCTGGAAGCTTGTCGGGAGCTGGGCATTGCCTCCATCGTCGTTTTGCCGTTGGTGCGGAGTACGGGAGAGGTTCGCGGCCTGTTTGAACTGTTTTCCGATCACCCCTACGCTTTCGAAGAGCGCGATCTGATCGCGCTCGAGCGCATGGCCGACCTCACTTTGACGGCCCTCGATCTGGCAGAGCAGCGGCAGAAGTCCGCACCTGCGCCGGCGCCCAGGCGGGAACCGGAAAAGCCCGCCGAACCCTTATCGGAACGCTTGCCCGAGCCTTTGCCCGAACTTTTGCCCGAACTTTCCACGGAAAGCAGCGCGCCGGAGGCCTCGGCGAACCCCCTTAGCATTCCCGTTAACATTCCTCTCAACCCAGAATTAGCCGAGCCTACAGTCCGTCCCGCCGAGGCGACCGGAATTCCGTCGGCTGCGCCCGCTGCAGTCCCCGAGACCATGCTTCTCTCGCAAAAATGCGCTTCCTGCGGATTCCCCATTTCCGAGGGAAGAACGCGCTGCCTGGATTGTGAGACGAAGGAGCGCGAGAAGCAGGAGCGCGAGCAGGAGCGGGGCGCCTCGCCCGACTCCGCGGCCGACTCCGGGGCGCCGGGGCAGGAGGAATTCGTGCCGGCCTTCCTGGCAAACTCGGTGCCAAAACAACAATCCTGGCTAGCGAACCCCATCAATCTGTTGGCGATCGTCGTCCTGATATTGGGCATTCTGGTCGCCATCGTGGTCTTTCGATGACCAAACTTCGATAACCACTCATGCACCGCCGGGTGCCGTTTTCCTTGACAAAAGGCCGGTGGAACCATAGTCTGCGCTTAATCGTTGTTACAACACACAGGTGCCCAAGCATGAAGAATGTCTACGAAGTTTTGCGGCAGAAGGAACTTGAACTGGCCAGACTGGAAAAAGAAGTTGAGGCCTTGCGCATCGCCGCCCCGCTGCTTTCGGAAGAAAAAGAGCAGCTGGCTGAAGCGCCCAAACCGAGCTTAGCTGCCAGCGCGCCGCAGCCAGTCCGGATTCCGCAGGCGGTTAACGCCCAGGCTGCAAATCCACCGGCACGCGGCGCCGGCTGGGAAGAGGCAGCTAAGCGCTGGCCGTAAGCCGATTCGATTCGTCGCTGTAGAGACGGGGCTTGCCCCCGTCTGCCCGTCGTTGTCATATACGCTGGGCAGCGGTCATTATCAGTAGAAGTGGGACGTCCCTCCGGGACTTCAGACCCCCGTGGTGAACGCCAGTGCCAGCAGCGTCTTCTGCTCGACCTCGTGCGCCTTTGCCGAGCCGGTAGCCGGGCTCGCACTCGCGGAACGCTTCACCGAAATAACTGGGCGGCCGTTTGCGATGCTCCTTAAGAGAGGCAGCATGTAGGTAAGCGCACCCATGTTGGCAGGCTCTTCCTGCACCCACACAATATCTCGCGCCGCACTGTGACGCTCCAGTTCTGCCGCCAGTTCCGCCTCGGGGAACGGGTACATCTGCTCGAGGAAGACGATGGCGGTGGTTAAGTCTTTGCGCTTCTGCCGTTCGGTGCGCAGTTCGTGTCCGATCTTGCCGGTGCAGACGAGAATTCGTTTGGCGTCCTGCGCTTCTGTGTCCGGCAGCACGGGCAGAAACCGCTGCTGCGTCAGATCTTCCAGCGGAGAGAGCGCATCCGGATGCCGCAGCATGCTCTTGGGCGTGAACACCACCAGCGGCTTCCTCCACTTGCGCAGCGCCTGCCGCCGCAGCAGGTGGAAATACTGCCCCGCATTCGAGGGCTGACAAATCTGGATATTGTCGCGCGCTGCCAGATGCAAGAATCGCTCGATGCGAGCACTCGAATGCTCCGGGCCCTGTCCTTCGTAGCCGTGGGGCAGCAACAGCACCAGTCCAGATAACAGTTTCCACTTCTCCTCGCCGGCGCACACAAACTGGTCGATCACGGCCTGCGCAACGTTGGCAAAATCGCCAAACTGCGCTTCCCACAGAACCAGCGCTTCTGGATAGTCGCGGCTGTAGCCGTATTCAAATCCCATCACGCCCGCCTCCGAAAGCGGCGAGTTGTAGATGTCGCACGCCGCCTGGCCCTGTGCGATGTGGCGCAGTGGAATGTATTCCGTCTCATCCTCAATATCGAGCAGCACCGAGTGCCGCTGATTGAATGTCCCGCGCCGCGAGTCCTGCCCGCTCAGGCGCACGGGAATCCCCTGCTTCTCTAAGTTAGGCTTGACCAGGCTCGCAAAAGCCAGCGCCTCCGCCATGCCGTAGTCGACTGGCTTCTTGCCCGTCCCCATTTCCTGGCGCTGCTCCAGCAGCTTCTTCACTTTCGGATGGATGCGGAAATCCTCTGGATACGCGGTCAAACGCTCCGTGAGTTCCGCCAGTTCCTCGCGGTCAATGCCCGTGCCCGTGGGCGGTTCGTATTCCGGTTTATAGGGGCCCCCGAAATAGTCGTCCCAGTACTTTGGCAGATCGCGCATCAGCGGTTTTTTGGTGACTTGCGTCGCGCTCTTCTGTGCGGCCTCGTATTCGTTCTTGACCGCCCCCACACGTGCGGCGATATTTTCATCATTCATGCCGAGATGTTTGGCGTAAATCTGATACAAGGGCGGATGCTGCTTGATCGCCTTATACATCAGCGGTTGGGTGACGGTGGGATCGTCCACTTCGCTGTGGCCATGGCGCCGGTAGCCGATCATGTCCACGACCACATCGGTGCCGAATTTGTAGCGGTACTCGGTGGCGATGCGCGCGATGCGCATCACGGCATCCACGTCTTCACCATTCACGTGAAAGATGGGAATCGCCTGCCGCCGCGCCAGTTGCGCGGAGAAGCGCGAGGAATGCTCGTCGCGGGCATTCGTCGTGAAGCCGATCAGGTTGTTGACGATTACATGGATCGTTCCGCCCACGGTGTAGCCGGCGAGGTCCGCATAATTCATCGTCTCAGCCGTGATGCCTTGTCCGGCGAAGGCGGCGTCGCCGTGCACCAGCAGCGGCAGATACTTTGCAGTGCCGCCTTCACCGGCGCGGTCCTGCTTGGCGCGCGTGCG